>JAJZMO010000010.1:0-2233 GCA_021798235.1 Acidobacteriota bacterium
TCATTAAAGGCAAATTCGAACTCCGGCCAGCCCAATCGCTTGCCAAACAGGTCGCGCGTAAAATGCTCGGCCAGCAGCCTTGCCATGGGAGCAATCGTGCTGCGGAAGGCCTCATCGGCCAACTCCACCGCCGTCGTCCGCGTCACATCGCTT
This sequence comes from Acidobacteriota bacterium, assembly GCA_021798235.1. The sequence goes on from JAJZMO010000010.1 coordinate 154, forward strand.
TCCAGCCCCAGCATCAGCGGTGGAACGCCAAATGCATTGCCCACCATGCGGATCAACATGCTCTGCCACTGCAACCGCAGCTCCGCATCCGTGCCGCCAGAAAACTTCAACACCTCCGGCTTCTCCTGGCAGGTCAGCATCGGCACGCGCCCCGTGCCTTCAATCTCGTCCTGCCACCAGGCCAGCATCCGCTCGTGGTGCTCCGGCGTCGTCTCATTCATCCAGATCGCATACTGCACCACGCTGTTGCTCGCCAGCCGTCCCGCGTAGCGCTGCGCCGCGATAAAGTTGTTCATCGTCTCAAAGGCCACTTCCAACGGCCCCAGCCCAAACGGAGTATGCGATCGTGGATTGACGCGAATGTACATCAACTCATCGTCCCGCAGCGGCACACGCGCATCCGGCCCCACCGCATACGTCGACTGCGAGTAGCGCGGCATCTCGCGCGATCCATCCCAATTCACATTCACCTGGATCGTCGCCCCATCCACCGGCCACAGCGCAAACGGACGCTCTGGATCGTCCGTCAACTCCATCTCAATCGCGCCGAATCCACCGACCAGCGCATCCTCCAACGCCTGCTCCACCACCGTGCGGAAAGAGTCGCCATGGTTCGGACGCTCCAGCGTTCGCCGCAACACCTCCATGCGCATCGGCGCATCCGGCACATTTCCCGCCGTATATCCGCGCCGCAACCGGATCTGCCAATCCATGCTCGCAATTCGGTCTTTGATCACGTTGATCGCCCGCCTGGCCAGCGGCGTCTCGGCAAACTTACGCAGATTTGCTGGCGTCGCCTTCGGCAGCAACGCGTGCGGTGGACGCAACGGCCCCAGCACCGACGGCATCGGCCACGTCCGCCGCACAGCTCCGGCCACATTCGCTCCCGCGCCATCCGCACCGGCTTCCAATGCGCGCGCCTCTTCCGTCCTCTTCCAAATTCGTTGCAATGCTTCCCTCCAGCTCACCGGTCCCCGCCTTTCTTTTGCATGGCTCTTGTTCCCCACATTCCTCGTGCCTTCGGGCAATTCCACTTTGCTTCCACGCACACGGCCAAAAGAAAAGGGACGCGGCCTCTGCCGCGTCCCTTTCCCTCCAACACCTTCAATTTTTCTTGCACGCACCGCACTTGTATCGCGGCGCACGCAATCTCTACACGCGCAACTCCCGCCGCGCCGTCTCGGCAACCCGCTCCAGATCACTCACCGTCAGCACGCGAATCCCGCCCTGCTCCAGAGTCTCCACGCCAAAACGATACTGCTCCATGCGATCTCGGCCAGCATCGCTCTCAGCGCCTTCGGCCTCCATCCCCGGCAAACTCCGCCACGACTCCACAATGGCCGTCAGCTCCAGCTTGGCTGCCTCCACACGCTCCACGCCGATGCGCAACTGCGGCGCGCTAAAGGCCAGCACCTTGGCCGCCTCCAAATCCCCATCCAGCGAAACTCCATGAAACATGCGGATCACTCCATTGGGCCGGTAGCCGCAATCAATCCGCAACGGATCCCCGGGCCGCGTATACTGCGAGGCCGCAATCCTCTTCCGCATCAAATCCCACACACCCACCGCCGTAAAACTTCGCCGCATCGACTGCACAATCGCCTGCCGCCCGCTCGCCCGACGTTCGCGCCCGCCCTTGCGCGGCTCCACGTACATCTGGCTCAGCCCGTCCATCTCGGCCACAACCGACTCCGCCAGGCATGCCTTCATCTCGGAGACCTGCAGCAAATTCGAAAAATTCTCTTCCAGCATCCGCAGCACTGCGGCCATCTCCGCCGGTCCGGCAGCCAGCCGCGTTCGCAACTCCTGCTCCACGGCCTCCAGCATCGCCACATCCACATTCGGATCGGCACAGCGCACCCGGCTCCAATCCCGAGTAAAGCGCACCTGCGCCGTCTCCGGCCTGCCCGCCTCCCGCAACAGCACCCCGATATTGACGCACTCGCCCTTCGCCGGATCCGGTACATACCGAATCAGCGAAAACTCACAGGGAATGCGCGCCTGGCTCATCTCACCTCAACCCTCTCACCGTATTTCTAACTCAACTTCCCCTTCGCGTCTCAACCTTCTCCACAATCCT
>JAJZMO010000010.1:2333-3831 GCA_021798235.1 Acidobacteriota bacterium
CCCAATTGCATCTGCATCCCGGCAGTGTTGGCGATCAACCACTCGCTCACCTCCACCACCTCGGTCGCCGGCACAGACAACCCCACCGCCTCGGCCAGCCGCGTTGCCAACAACTCATTGGCCAGCACGCGCAGGTGCTGCGGGTTGTTCTGAAACTTCACCACGTACAAATGGCCGTCGCTGGCCAGCATCAGATGGCTTTGCGCCCCGCCGCGCATCCGCCGAATCTGCTGCACTGCCGTCACCGCCACGCGCTTCGCCTCATTCCCAACGGCCCAATCCCCATCGCACCGTTGTTGGAATTCTATTACGCCGCACTCGCTGGCTACGCCAACTCCATGCGCACCGCCTGCGCCATCGCCATCGCCAACACGCAATCATCATGCGCTCCGGCCGCCGCCTCGCACCGCCCATCCCCCTTGCGAATAAAACTCCGGCACTCGCGCAGCAACTGCTCGCTCTGGAAGATCTCCGGCTTCTCTTCCAACAACGTCCCCAGCCGCTCCAGCATCGCCGGGCGCGACACGGACGTCGTCAACCATCCCGCCTGCCCATTCTGCTCGTACATCGGTCCGGCGTAGCCGCGTCCACCCAGTTGTCCCATCTGCAAGTGCGCCAGCACCGCCAACCCATGATTGTTCCGCTCCACAACCAGCAACGCCTTGCCATACTCCTCGCCCAGCCGCGCCACGGCCTGCGCCAACTCTCGCGGACTCAAATGCCCCCGCAGCTCCGCGCACTGCAAGCCGCTCCGCTGTTCAATCACCTGAGCACAGGCATAATCGCCATCCGTCCCGCCGCCCGCCGGATCCACCCCCACAATGTACTTCCGCCCCGCCTGTGCCGGATACCAAACCGCCAGTTGCCCATTTTCCCGCCGCTCCACAGGAGTGCGCACCTCAGCCATCCGCGACGCAATCGTATCCAGAGCAAACACACAGGCCCCACTCGACAAAAAGCAGCTCTCTGCGCTCTCGGCATACTCCTGCCCAGCCAGGCCGCGCAGCCGTGCCTGCACCTGCCGCCGAAACCCCATCTGCTCTGCGCTCAACCCATGCGCTGCCACCAGCGCGCGCTCCGCATCCGTCCACTCACTCTCGGCCACGGGAGCGCCCACATACTCCGGCTCCATCCACCACGGGAAAAAATGTTGCACCATCCCCGTGGACTCCGCCACGCACCACTCCTCGTAAAAGCATCCCTGCGCACCGTTCGGCGTCGACTCCAACACCAGCTCACCCCGGGGAGCCAGCGCTGCACGCAGCCCTGCCAGCACCGCACCACCATCCCCCGGCCAATGCGCCACTTCCGAACAATGCAAATTTTGGATCGTTATGCCCCGCCCAGCCTGTGCTTCGCCTGCACTCATCACCCGGTACTCACTGTCGATCTCAGGCAATACAATCTGCCCCGCATTCGCCCGCGAGCAACGCAGCACACCCTCCTGCACGCCTTCGGGCAGCCGTTCATAGAACCGATGCACCACCCGAAAAATCTG
>JAJZMO010000335.1 GCA_021798235.1 Acidobacteriota bacterium
GTCCTTAAAGGTGTCCGGCGGCGGCTCCATGCCGGTGTAATTTACGGCCAGCGTCCGGCCTTGCTCGACCAGAACAAAACGCATTCTTCCGCCATCTTTTTGGATAGAGCCAGGCTGCACATTGCCCGCCACGCGCAGGTGGCGCGTGTAAGCCTTGTTGCCCATGCCTTGCAGTTCAGAGATGGTGACGTAATAGCTCTTGTTGGCGCGCACGCCGCTAATGGCCAAGTAGGCGATGGTTCCCAGAATGATGACGACGGCTAGAAAAATGCGAACGGCTGGACTTTGTTGCTTCTGCATCGCGGCGGTTTCCTTCTGCTCCAGTATACTGCCGTGTGCGTCTGTCTCGCTCCATGCTAAGCGCCGCATGGCGGCGGCGTATAATCAGCCTTGCAGCCCATCTGCACGGTTCTTCCAAAACACCACAGGATTTCGATCCGCAGAGGTTTGAATCATGAGCACGTCCAGCAACGGCACCCACGCTTCCAGTTCGCCCAACGTCAACGGCAGCGCCGTTCCCAAGCCCCGCGCGGAGTGGATCGTGAAGCGCCGCGAAGAGGCGGCCCGCACAGGCGATACCAATCTTTCGCAGATGCACTTTGCGCGGCAGGGCAAGATCACCGAAGAAATGGCCTACATCGCCCGCCGCGAAAAGCTGGAAGCCTCGCTGATTCGCGATGAGGTCGCCGCTGGCCGCATGATTATTCCAGCCAACGTTAATCATCCGGAGCTGGAGCCGATGGCCATTGGTGTCGCCTCGCTCTGCAAGATCAATGCCAACATTGGCAACTCCGCCGTCGCCTCCAACATTGATGAGGAGCTGCGCAAGCTGCACACCGCCGTACACTACGGCGCAGACACGGTGATGGATCTGTCCACCGGCGGCGACATTCCACAAATCCGCGAAGCAATTCTGCGCCACTCGCCCGTGCCCATCGGCACCGTGCCGATTTACGAGGCGTTGCATCGCGTCAAGAAACTCGAAGACCTCAACATTGATGTTTACCTCGAAGTGATTGAGGAGCAGGCTGAGCAGGGCGTGGATTACTTCACCGTGCACGCGGGCCTGCTGGTTGAATACGTGCCGCTGGTCGCCAAGCGCATCACCGGCATCGTCAGCCGCGGCGGAGCGATTCTCGCGCAGTGGATGACACATCACCACAAACAAAATTTTCTCTACGAGCACTTTGACCGCATCGTGAAGGTCATGGCCAAGCACGACGTCAGCTTCTCGCTCGGCGATGGCCTGCGCCCCGGCTGCCTGGCCGATGCTAGCGACGCAGCACAATTCGCCGAGTTAAAAACGCTGGGCGAGCTGACCACCAAGGCCTGGCAAAGCGATGTGCAGGTGATGATCGAAGGCCCCGGCCACGTGCCGCTCGACAAGATCAAGGAGCAAGTGGACAAGGAAGTGGAGCTGTGCCACGGTGCGCCCTTCTATACGCTCGGCCCGCTGGTCACCGACATCGCTCCCGGCTATGACCACATCACCAGCGCCATTGGCGCAGCTATGATCGGCTGGCACGGCGCGGCCATGCTCTGCTACGTCACGCCCAAGGAACATCTCGGCTTGCCCAATGAAAAGGACGTGAAGGACGGCATCATCGCTTACAAGATCGCCGCACATGCCGCCGATGTAGCGCGCCATCGCCCCGGAGCACGCGACCGCGATGACGCTATCAGCCACGCCCGCTACACCTTTGATTGGGAAAAGCAGTTTGCGCTCTCGCTGGACCCGGACACGGCGCGATCCATGCACGACGAAACCCTGCCCGACGAGTATTACAAGGAGACGGCCTTCTGCTCCATGTGCGGGCCAAAGTTCTGCAGCATGAACTGGTCCAGCAAGGTGGATGAGTACAACCAGCAACAGGGCCTGAAGAAGCAGGACCTCACGCAGCTTGTCACCGAGCAAATGTTGCTGGCCACGACGCGGCGGTAAATAGTAAGCGGGGATTTTCGGTAAGAAAATCTCCGCTTACTTGCGCGCGGGGATGATCCCACAGACTGCAGCTGCCTCTTGCGCGGCTTCGTCCAGCCTGCGCACCAGCGCATCGATATGCTCCTGTTGCGTGCTATAGCTGATAATCATCAGGCGCAGGAGGCTTTGGCCGCGGACGCGCGTGGTGGAGAACCAATAGAGGCCCTCATCGGTGATGCGGCGGGCTATCTCGCGGTGCAGATGCGCGGTGGTCGGTTCGTCGAGGTGCAAATCCTCAGCCACCTTGGCGCGCAGGTTGAGAATGGTGAGCGCGCGCGGAACGGCCAGCACGAAACTGCCTGTGGCCAGAATTTTTTCTTCCAACGATGCAGCCAAGGCTAGCTGGTGCCCGATCATCTGCTCATAGGCCAGGCGGCCGTGCACGCGCAGCGTCAGCCAGAGCTTGAGCGAGTTCATGCGCCGCGACCATTGCGCAGAGATGCGGAAGTTGTCGGGCAGCGGGCCGTGCGAAGACTTGGGCAGGTAGGCGGTGTCGATGCCAAAGGTTGGCTCCAGTAGCGCGGGATGACGCGTGAGCATGACGCCAGCGGCAAAGGGCATGGCCAGCCACTTGTGCGGGTCGATGGTGATGGAATCGGCGCGTTCGATGCCAGCGAGTCTGTGCCGGTGCGCGTCGGTAAAGGCTAAGGCTCCGGCATAGGCCGCGTCCACGTGCAGCCAGAGGCCGTGATGCGCACAGAGGTTGGCGACCTCCGGCAGTGGATCAATGGCGCCCGAACTGGTGGTGCCCGCCGTGGCGATGACGCAGAGCGGCAACAGCCCCGCAGCTTTGTCGGCTTGAATCTGCGCGGCCAGTGCGGTGGTGTCGATTTCTGCACGCGCGTTGGTGGCGATGCGGCGCAGAGATTTTCTTCCCACGCCGAGCAGGCCCAAAGATTTTTCAATGGAATGGTGCGCCTCAGCCGAGGCGTAAAAGATGGGCCGCGCGTTCAGACTGGCGAGACCTTCTTCAATCCAACTGGGAAAGCGATGCGTCAGCGCCAGAGCCAGCGCGCTGAAGTTGGCTTCGTTGCCGCCGCTGGTAAAGGAACCGCCGCACTGCTCAGGATGCCGCCAGCCCAAGCGCTGCGCGATCCAGCCGAAGGTTTCCGCTTCGATTCTGGAGGCCAACTGCGAGCGCGCCATGGTCGCCAACTGCGGATTCAACGCTGCGACCAATGCCTCGGCCAGCACAGCCATGTATGCAGGCGCGGGATTCATCAGGCCAAAGTAGTTGGCGCTGGGCACGTGAAAGCCCTGCTCGATCATCTGCGTGCAGAGGTCGTCGAGCACGTGCGCGGCGTCTTGGCCCAGGTCGGGCAACGTGATGGCGTGCGGCTGAAAGTTGCGCTGCGCGAGAGGCGGCTGCACGGGCAGCGTGGTCAGGCTGGAGAAGTAGGCGTTGATGCGGTCAATGAGCTGATAGCCGAGCCGCTGGCGCTGCTCCGCGTCGAGTGCGAAGTTGTTGTGGTCAAATCCCATGCGGGTACCTGCCCATTTTCGTTGCGTAAACCGTGGTTAAACATTTGCAATCGATGGCGATTGGATCGCTGACAATTGCTCACCGTTGCATACTCAGCCCAAGTTATTCTACGCCGCTATTCTGTCTTTAACTCGTGCGAAGAATCCAGAGAACAACGACTGCATCGTTGAGGCTGAAATTCTCTGGATTCTTCGCTGCGCTCAGAATGACTCTACTTGTTATTGCTGTGGATCGGATGCCGATGCTTCCTGATGCGTCGCCTGTGGACGCATGAGCGGGAAGAGAATCACGTCGCGGATGGAGCGCGAGCCGGTGAGCACCATGGTGAGCCGGTCGATGCC
>JAJZMO010000070.1 GCA_021798235.1 Acidobacteriota bacterium
CATGCAGGCCGAGTACTTCGCCCTCGAAGGCATCAGTGAGCTCATGCACACCCTCGAGCGCGTCCGCGAAACCTTCAATGAGAAACTTGCTCTCGAAGGCGTGCTGCTCACCATGTACGACGACCGCACCAACCTCGCACAGCAGGTCACGGAAAACCTCCGCGAATTCTTCAAGGAAAAACTCTTCCGTACCACCATCCCCCGCAACGTCCGCCTTGCAGAAGCCCCCAGCTACGGCAAGCCCGTCGCCCTCTACGATCCCCGCTCCCGCGGCGCGGAAAGCTATCGCGACCTCGCCCTCGAACTCCTCGATCGCCACCAGATCGAAAGCCCCGCCGCCCGCGAACGCAAGAAACAGGCCCAGGCAGACACTGCTGCCACCCCCCGAAGAAACACCGTACGCTTCTGGCCATATTCCACCTAGCCCCGCCTCAAGCTACCCTCAACCCAGCCCACAGCCCATCTGACATTCCCAAATCGGCATCACTGCAAAACTTCCTTCATCGCAGGTATCGCTCATGACCACGCAGGCAGAATCCGCAAAAGAACACAACAAGCGCCGCGCCCTTGGTAAAGGTCTCGAATCTCTCCTCCCACGCGCCCAGTCTCAACCCGCCGCCAAACCCGCGACGCCCGCCGAACCGGCTCCCACCTTCGAGTCCGGCAAGGCCAGCGATATCCACGTCGATCACATCGACCGCAACCCGTGGCAAACCCGAACCCAATTTGAAGAAAAGGAGCTGGCCGAGCTCGCCGACTCCATCAGCGCCAACGGAGTCGTGCAGCCCATCCTCGTGCGGCCGCTGCCTAACGGCCGATTCCAGCTCATCGCCGGCGAACGCCGCTGGCTCGCCTCCCAGCGTGCTGGCAAAGTCACCATCCCTGCCATCCTCCGCCAGGTCTCAGACCAGCAGGCCATGGAGATCACCATCATCGAGAATCTCCAGCGCACTGACCTCAACCCCATGGAACAGGCCCGCGCCTATGAGCGTCTCGCCCGTGAATTCCAGATGACCCAGGAGCAAATGGCAAAACGCACCGGCAAGGAGCGAGCCTCGGTCGCCAACTTCCTGCGCCTCCTCCGTCTGCCAACGGACGTACAGGGAAAAGTCGAGGCTGGCGAACTCACCTTCGGCCATGCCCGCACCCTCCTTGCCCTCGAAGACCCCGAATCCATCCAGAAGGCTGCCCAAAAGGTCCTCGCCCTCTCAATGTCCGTCCGCCAGACAGAGAGTTATGTGCAGGGCATCCTGTATCCCGAGCGCAAGCACGCCAAAAAGCAAGAGCCCAAACAGCCTGAAGTCGATCCCAACGTCCGCGAAGCTCAGGAGCAGATCCAGCGCGCCCTCGGCCTCAAGGTCCGCATTGAAGACAAGAATGGCCGCGGCCGCGTCATCATCGAGTACTCTGGCCTCGAAGACTTCGACGCCCTGCTCGACACCCTCACCAGTAAATAGCCGCCGGATCACGGCAGATTCTATTTGTATCTTTATTGGTTACATTTATAGGAGGGGCGCAAATCCGCCCCTTTTCTGCCTGCCGCGCCTCAACCTCCCGCAAACAGATCGCGGATCGTCCGCGCCGTCTCCCGCATCGAGTAGCGCTTCCTGAAGCAGGGAATCGCGCGATCCGCGTAACCGCTGCGCTCTTCCGAATCCATCTCCAACCATCCCCGCAGCAGCTTCTCCGTCCCGGCCAGCGAATCCTCTTCCACCAGCCCCGCGCGATCCTCCGCGATATCTGGCCAGATGTTCACCTGGTTTGAAATCAGCACCGGACGCCCGCACGCCAGCGCCTCGGCCACCGCGATTCCAAAATTCTCCTGGTGCGACGGCAACACAAACGCTTCGCAACAGCGCAGCGCGCCCCATTTCACATCCCCGCTCAGCATCCCCGGCCAGTGCACTCGCTCTGCAATCCCTCGCGCCCTTGCCTGCCCCTGCAGTCGCACCTGCAATCCCACCTGATCCGGCCCGGCCATCACCAGATCCAGATCCCGCTCGCTCTGCGCGACCCGTGCAAATGCCTCCAGCAGCAGGTCGCAGCCTTTCTTCTCATGAATCCGCGCCATGAACAGCAGAAACCGTCGCGCACGGCCACCGCTATCGGCAAGCTGCGGCATCCGCGCCAGAAAAGCTTCTCGCTGCGCCGCCGCGTCACCTTCCGGTTCCATCGCTCCGTACGGAACCGGAATTCCATTCCACAGGCTTGGCCGAAAGCTCGTGCCCGCCAGCTCGCGTTCCGTCTCGCTCGTGAACAGCACCGCTTTCGCGTCGCGCAGCACTGGATACTGCCATCGCCAGAACAGCGACTTCTTCAGCTTCTTCACCGGATACTGCTTGTTGAACCACGGATCCAGCGCCCCATGCGGAAACACCGCATACGGCACGCCGCGCTTCTGCGCTGCTGCGTGCACCGCCAGGTTCTGGTAGCTCCAGATGCCGTGCACCACCACCGCGTCGTAGTCCGCCGCGTGCGCCTCCAGCCATCGCCGCACTTCCGTCGAATATCCGAAGCGGCTCCTGCGCCCGCCCAGAGCATGCACCGGCGCGGCAACATCCCGCAGAAACTCCGTCTCCGGCTCATCCATGCAGAACGCTTCCGCCTCCACGCCCCACTCGCGATACGCACGCATCAGGTTGCGCACCGCCTGCGGCGGTCCGCCGTCCGCGGGCGATAGCGACTGAATCGTGTGGAGAATCTTCAATGGTGACAACTCTGGCCTATAGACAGTCTTTCACTTGGGAGCTTCTGGCATTGGACTCAGTGTACGGGAGGCCGCGCGCTCTGTATCGCGCCGCCTTCCCTGCATCGCATTTTTCTCAACACTGATCTTCTTCCTTCGCTCTTTACTTGTGAATATTTTGCAACCAATCTCGCTATCGAGGAGGTCGCCGCGCCGCTCATTCCGTACGCCGGACCGGCGCACTCAACGTCGCGCCACTATCTGTCGCACAGTTCGATCCCCAACTCAATCCTCTTCCATATCACCTGGAGAATGCACAATGAAAATCTGCAGAGCACTTCTCATTCCATGCGTCCTGCTGCTCACCTCTGCGGGCGCCGCCGCGCTACCCCAGGCAAAACCAAAAGCCGCCCAACCCCTCGCGGCGCACCGCACACACGCCGTCCCGAAGTTCTTCCGCCTTCACTTTGTACTCAAGGAACTTCAGGGCAAGAAGGTCCTCAACATCCGAAACTACACCACCGAAATATCTGTCGTTTCCCTCTCCCAGACTCTGCGTCACGACTTCCAGCCCTTCATGAATCCTTACGATGTACATTCCATCCACAATGGCACGCGCGTCCCGGTCCAGACCGCGCCAGGCAAATACAACTATGTCGAAACAGGAGTCGATATCGATTGTCGGAACGCGGCACTCATCGGCAACCGCCTCGCCATGACCGTCACCGGAAACATCAGGACCATCCGGAAAGACAAAGCGTTGCAAGCCAGGTCGCAGCTTTCGCCTCCCTTCATTCGGGAAAACCGCTGGAGTTCCCAGGTCCTCGTCCCCATCGGGAGATCCACCGTTCTCTTCACCTCCGATGACCCGGATTCCCCCAACACCATGGAACTCCAGCTCACCGCAATCCCTATCCAGTGACCTGCGCCATCCCAAACCTGCCGCTTGCCCACCCTCGCGCAGCTAGGGTGGGCCTTTGCGGCGAAGCCGCGATTCGCCGGACGCGCAGTCCCCATGCGGTCGGCGCCCTCACCGCACCACCCAGCGCACCAGCAGCACAATCACCACCAGCGGAAGCACAAACACCGCCCACAGCCCCGCCACCACGCCGGCCAGAAACAGCCTGTCCTTCCACGTGTGCCGGTGCGGTTCCGCAATGTGCCGCGTCATCAGTCGGTAATTCCGCCGGTTTGCCTTCCACGCCACCACAAACACATCGCCCGCAAACGGAACCGACCCAACCAGCACTTCGATCCCTACATTCACCGCCATCCGCGCCAACGTCACATAAGGAACTCCCCGCAGCCACGCAGCCACAATCAGAATCAGCGACGCCAGCCCCGCCAGCACATCACCAAAGCCCGGAATCAGCCCAATCACCCCGTCGAAACCAATCCGAATCGCCGTCCCTGGAATCCGAAACCAGTCGTCCAGCAGATGCGCCAGCAGATCCAGATTGTCATCGCCCAGCCAGCGGCCACCCGCATTCCACCTCGGGCGCAGCGGCAGCAGCACTTCCGGTTCCTGTACTCTCGCCATCGTTCTCCTGTCTGCATTCAATACGGCCTTCCGGGCGGCGTATACACTGCGTATGCCCTCGGTCCACCGTGGCAAAAATGCTACAATCAACTCTTGTGTGGCGGCTATAGTTCAGCGGCAGAACGCCTGACTGTGGCTCAGGATGTCGTGGGTTCGATCCCCACTAGCCGCCCCATCCCAACCCCTGCGCAGCCGAACATAAAGCAATACAATTCCGCATAGCATGCCAGCAGATGGCGCATCCCGCACCAGCGACCCTACCACCGTGACCACCCCCGCACACCGGCAAGCACCCGGCTCACTCCTCACCCAGCCGGAACCCATCCAGCTGCCCGTCGACCCCATCCCCGCGCTCGTGCCGCCCTTCGTTCCGCGCCGCTATCTGCGCAACGGTCACCTGCAGACCCTCGCCGGCAACTTCCTCCCGCGCCACCTTACCCTCCCTGAACCCGAATCTCTCTTCGTCGAAGTCGAAGGCCCCGTCGACGAGTACGGCCCCACGCAAATCCTCTGCCACTGCCACTGGCAGCCTCTGGAAGTCCGCCGTCGCCGCCTCACTATCGTCCTCGTTCACGGCCTTGAGGGCTCCTCTCGTTCGCAGTACATCATCGGCAACACAACCCGCGCGCTCGCCGCCGGCTGTAACGTCGTCCGCATGAACATGCGCAGTTGCGGCGGCACCGATCATCTCTCACCCACCATCTATCACTCCGGCCGCTCCGGCGACGTCGCCAGAGTCCTCTCCCGCATACTTTCTGATCAGCAACTCGAATCCATCGCCCTCGTCGGCTACTCCATGGGTGGCAATCTCGTTCTTAAGCTCCTCGGCGAATACGCCGACGCCCCGCCCCCGCAGCTCAAATCCGTCGTCGGCATCTCGCCGCTCATGGATCTCACACCCTCCTCAGCCGCGCTCCATGAGCCCGCCAATCGCATTTACGAGTGGCACTTCCTTCGCAACATGCGCCGCCGCCTCCGCTGCAAAGCGAAGCTCTTCCCGCGCCTTTATCAGCCGGCGCTCAAAGCCCCGCTCCACACCATGCGCGAGTTTGACGAGCACATCGTCGCCCGCTATGGCAACTTCCGCGATGCCGACGACTACTACACCACCGTCGCCAGTTCCCAGTACGCATCCACATTCCGTGTTCCAACACTCATTCTCCACTCCACGGATGATCCCTTCATCCGCATGCTGCCTTCCACGCGCGCCGCGCTCCTCGCCAATCCCCACGTCACATTTGTCGAAACCACGCACGGCGGCCACTGTGCCTTCCTCACCGATCCCGACCCCAGCGCCAACCGTGCCACCCAGGTTTCTCCGCGCGACGGTTACTGGGCCGAGCACCTGCTCCTCAACTACCTCCTCCATCAATCCGGTCACAGCCATGGAAGCTGACTGGTCCGCCGAAATCGCACCCGGCCTGCCGGAAATCATCGTCCCCTGGTCCGCAGAACCGCTGGCCGAAGATCCCACCCACGCCTCCGGAGAAACCCTCGCCTGGTGCGACCTCCGCCACGCCGGCCCTCACCTTGAGGCCGCCATCCAGTCCATCCCTTCCGCTGCGGCCGAACCCGCGCTCGCCGCCGCGCTTCGCACCCTCCACTCGCCCGGCTCCTCCTGGTTCACCTCCAAGTGTGACCTCTGGACCACCACCCCGGCCGATCCCGATTCGCCTGACCCTTACGAATTCGAAGCTGCCGACCTCGCGCCCGCCCCACTCCATCTCTGCGCGTCCTACATCGACATGCTCGCAACCGACCCCGCACTCTTCGCATCCTTCGCCGCGCACAAAGCCTTGCTCGATACCCTCGTCGCCGCCCTCCGTGCGCAGCCCCAGCCCCATGCCCGTGTCGATCTCGTTCTCCGTGCCGCCCGCATCGACAACTCTCCTGGCTTCGCTGTCACCGCCTACGCCGCCGGTTGCGGCCTCACCGCCGCCGATGCCCACCGCGCCTGGCAACTCGCTCTCGACCGCCTCATCGCCGCGCTGCACAGTTAGCATTTCGCTTCTCTATACTGTTGGCCGTGAACAACCTGCGTCTTTCCTCGCTCCTTCTGGCCTTCGCCGCACTTCTCGCCTCCACCCTGCCCGCATCCGCACAGCCTGATTGGCTCAAGACCATCCCCAAGCCCATCCCGCTCTACCAGGGCACACCACCGGGCGCGCTTGGCGACAAGCCCGCGGACATTCCCAAGCTCTACGTCATGCTCCCTAAAAAGCCCACCACCAGCGCCGCCATGCTCGTCATTCCCGGCGGCGGATATGTATTTGTCGCTCTCGGACACGAAGGTCTTCAAATCGGCAACTGGCTGCGTTCGCAAGGCATGCCGGCCATCGTCCTTGATTACCGCGTCGCCCCCTACAACTACCCTGTCGAAATCGAAGACGGCATTCAGGCCATGCGCGTCATCCGCGCTCACGCCAAAGAGTGGGGCATCGATCCCAATCGCATCGGCGTCTGGGGATTCTCCGCCGGCGGTCACCTCGCATCCACCCTCGGCACCCACTGCAACAAGACCAACCACGACGCCGCCAACCCCATCGACCGACTCAGTTGCAAGCCGGACTTCATGGTCCTTTCCTACCCCGTCATCTCCATGCGCAAGTCCATCACTCATCCCGGCTCGCGCCTCAACCTGCTTGGGCCGCACCCATCACCAAAACTCGTCAGCGAATTCTCCAATGAGCTGCGCGTCACGCCCAGCACCCCGCCCACATTTATCTTTGTCACCCAGCGCGACCCCATCGTGCCTGTTCAGAACTCCTATGACTTCTTCCAGGCCATGATTCGCAACCACGTCCCCGGCGAGCTCCACGTCTACGACTACGGCGTCCACGGCTGCGGCCTTTGCGGAACCATCCCCGCGCTGCGCAGCTACCCCAGCCTCCTGCGCCAGTGGCTCATCGACCACAGCTGGCTTCCCGCCGATGCACCCCAGCCGCCCGCGCCCGGCCCCAACTGGCAGGACTGGCCCACCGGCCTCGAAGGCCCCGGCATGCTCACCAACACGAAATAGCACCTCTTGCCCCAGAGCGGCACTCGCCCCTGCCAGACGAGTGCCGTTTTCATTTCCAACTCCGATCAGACAGCCGAATCCGCCACGCCTCGTGAGCGCACACAACTTGAAGTGCCGGCAACAAGGCCCCGCTGCGCTCGCATGATTCAGAAATCTATACTGACTCTCGTGAAGAACCTACGCATTGCCCCCCTCGTTCTCCTCTTCGCCGCACTCATCGCCATTACCCAGCCTGCTTTCGCACAAACCGTCTCCATGCAGGGCGTGCCCACGCCCATTCACCTTTACAAAGGCACACCGCCCGGAGCACACGGTCATGGCGTGCGTGATATCCCGCTTCTCTATGTCATGCTTCCCAAAAAACCCGTCACCAGTACGGCCATTCTCGTCATCCCCGGCGGCGCTTATGACCACGTCGCTATCGGCCAGGAAGGCTTCCAGATCGGAGAGTGGATCCGCTCCCAGGGCATGCCCGCCTTCGTCCTCGACTATCGCGTCGCCCCCCGATACCGCTACCCCGCCGAAATCGAAGACGGCATGCGCGCCGTGCGCCTCATCCGCGCTCACGCCCAGGAGTGGGGCATCGACCCCAACCGCATCGGCGTCTGGGGCTCATCTGCCGGCGGACACCTCGCATCCACCCTCGGCACCCACTGCAACAAACCCAACCTCAGTGCGTCCGATCCTATTGATCGCCTCAGTTGCAAGCCCGACTTCATGATCCTCGCCTATCCGGTCATCTCCATGCGCAAGTCCATCACCAATATGGAAACTCGCCGCTCCCTGCTCGGGCCCAACCCATCCCCCCAGCTCGTGCGCGAATTCTCCAACGAGCTCCACGTTACGCCCAGCACGCCGCCCACTTTCCTCTTCGTCACCCAGCGCGATCCCGCGGTCCCCGTCCAGAACTCGCTCGACTTCTACGCCGCCCTGACCCGCAATCACGTCCCAGCTGAGCTCCATGTCTTCGACTACACCATCCATGGCTGCGGCCTCTGCGGCTCCATCTTGCCCCTGCGCGTCTGGCCCTCCATGCTGCGCCGCTGGCTCATCGACCACAGCTGGCTCCCGTCCAACGCGCCCCAGCCGCCCGCGCCGCAACCTAACTGGCCCAGCTGGCCTCCCGGCTTCCAGGGTCCCGGCATGCCCCACAAAAAGTAGTCCCTATCGGCCCGCACTGGCACTCTGAAACGATACGAAAGTGCCGGCGCGCAGGAGCTTCAGGAAATGACCTCTCTTCTCAGTTCGCACTCCGCTCACAAACGCGCCGCCGTATCCCTGGCCGTCTGTCTCCTTGCCACTGCGGCTGTCCTCACACCCCCCTCGTGCTCCGCGCAGCCCAACTGGACCCTCGGTCCCTTTACCCGCCCCATCGACGCGCCCATCCTCACGCCCAACCCGCGCGCCGTTTTCTTCGACCCAATTCGCCACACGCTCGTCCATTGGGAGGCAACCAGCACCTTCAACCCCGCTGCCATCGTCCGTAACGGCAAGGTCTACGTCCTCTATCGCGCAGAAGACAACACCGGCAAGGACGCCATCGGCATGCACACCTCGCGTCTCGGCCTTGCCTGGAGCACCGACGGCATCCACTTCACACGGCGCGCCACACCAGTCTTCTATCCCGCCAACGACGCGCAAAAGAGCCGCGAATGGCCCGGCGGCGTCGAAGATCCCCGCATCACCGAAGGCCCGCACGGTACTTACTACCTCACCTACACCCAGTGGAACCGCAAGGCCACCAGCATCGGCCTCGCCACCTCCAAAGATCTCCTCCACTGGAAAAAATACGGCCCCATCTTTCCTCACACACTCGGTCCGGCCTTCCGCAGTTACAAATCCGGCGGAATCCTCACTCACCTCGTCCACGGCCACCTTATCGCCGCCAGAATTCACAACAAGTACTGGATGTACTGGGGCGAAAAGCAGGTCCACCTCGCCTGGTCACGAGACCTCATCCACTGGACGCCGGTCATGAACAAGCGCGGCCACGCACTCGTCCTGCTCAAGCGCCGCCCGGGGCTCTTTGACAGTGGATTTCCCGAGATGGGTCCGCCGCCCGTCCTCACTTCCAAAGGCATCGTCGTCATTTACAACGCAAGAAACGCGCTCAAGGACGGCGATCCCGCACTCGGCCCCGGCGCATACTCCGACGGCCAGGCTCTCTTTTCCGCCAGCGACCCCGCCAAACTGCTGGCCCGCACCACCAGGCCCTTCTTCTATCCTGAGCGTGCCTTCGAGAAAACAGGCCAGTACGGCGCCGGAACTACCTTCGCCGAAGGCCTCGTCTACTTCAAGCACCGCTGGTTTCTCTACTACGGCTGCGCAGACTCCCGCGTCGGCGTCGCCGTCTCGCAACCATCCCGCGCACCAGCAGGGAAGTAATCCCCGCAGGTTTTTCCTTTCGCTGCAACGCAAATCCTACCCCGGCACTCGCCACCATCCGGCGAGTGCCAATGTGATGAGAATCCCTCCGCACAAAACACCCAGCACACCCAGCAGCATTGGCCGAAAACCGTAGGCCCGCCCATCCGCCGCGGAATAATTGATTTCGCTGAACGCTCCCGCCAGTAGCCCGCACACGCCCCAGTACATCAGCGTCGGAACTCGCCGAATCCCAGGTTGCGTCGTAAACAACAGCGCCTCGATCACCACCATCAGTACCAGCGAGACCACCGGCCACAACTTGCAGCTCATCCATCCATTCGGCTGCCCATCCAGTCCAAAATGCACGGGAACCTGTTCCGGCAGCCGCCCGTACGTCGCCAGCAACGAACGCAAATAGTAAACCGCCGCCAGCGCTGGAGCGATCGCGGCGGTCACATACCACCTCTTCAGATTCACCACCTCATGCAGCACCATCTCCCAGCCCCCCCGGGGCGCTACCTCACTTCCCAATGCAGAAACTTGAAAAAATGCGATTCAAAATATCGTCCGCCGTCGTCTCCCCCGTCAGCGAATCCAACTCCCGCAGCGCCTCGTAAAGATCCAGCAGCACCATCTCGTGCGGAATTCCGCTCTGCGCCGCCTCTCGCGCTTTCGTCAGCCCCGCCAGCGCGCCCTTCACCGCTTCATGATGCCGCAGTGTCGTCAGCATCCCCGTCTCGCTGCCGTCTCCCGCTCCGCGCACCATCTCCAGCAACACAGCGCGCAGCGCATCGATTCCTTCGCCCGTAATCGCCGACGTTCGCACGGTTCGCACTTCCGTTACCAATTCAGTTACATATTCGGCGGGCTCGGCTTCCACCCCCAAATCGCACTTGTTCCGCACCAGCACCACGCGCCGTCCGGCCAGCGACTCCAGCAGCCCGCGCTCCTCTCGGCTCAGCGGAATCCCCGCTTCCGTCACCACCATCACCAGGTTTGCATCCGCAAGCGCCTCGCGCGATTTCTCAATCCCGATCGTCTCCACCTCGTCCGCGCTCTCGCGCAGCCCCGCCGTATCCACCAGCTCAACTGGAATCCCGCCCACCGCCAGCCGTTCCGTCACCAGGTCGCGCGTCGTGCCCGGAATCGCCGTCACAATCGCCCGCTCTTTATCCAGCAGCCGGTTGAACAGGGAAGACTTGCCCACATTCGGACGACCCACAATCGCCAGCGTCAATCCGCTGTGCACCAGGCGTCCACGCTCAAACGATCCCGCCAGTTTTTCTAGCCCCGGCCGAATTGTATCTATGCGTGTCACAATTTCCGCATTCGGCGTCACATCCACATCATCTTCGGCAAAATCGATGCCTGCTTCCAGCAGCGCAATCAGTTCAACCAGCGCCTCTTTCGCCGGTTGCACCCTCCGCGAAAGCGCGCCGCCCATCTGCTCGGCCGCCACCCGCGCCTGGTAAAGCGTCTGCGCCTCAATCAGATCGCGCACCGCCTCGGCCTGCGTCAAATCCATCCGGCCGGAGAGAAACGCCCGCTCCGTAAACTCGCCCGGACGCGCCAGCCGCGCGCCCTGCTTCAGCGCCATCCGTACCAGCAGTTCCAGCACCACCGGCGACCCGTGCGCCGCAATCTCCACCAGGTCCTCGCCCGTGTACGACCGCGGACCCGCAAAAAAAGTCACCACGCACTCGTCCAGTTTCGCCGGCTCCTGCGCTTCACCTCCTGCGCCCGTCTCCGCCACGGCATAAATCTCGCCGAACCGCGCCCGCCCATGCTCAAACCCATGCCGCAGCCGCACCATCGCCGCCGCCGTTTCCACCGCATGCGGGCCCGAGATCCGCACAATCCCAATCCCCCCGCGCCCCGGCGGCGTTGAAACGGCGACGATCGTCTCTTGTGCCAACATTTCGACTTCGGCAACTTGCGGATGCGGTTGAATCGGGTTCATAGACTCAGCCTATAACGCCAAATCAAAATGGCCGCAGGGCAGGGAAGCCCGCGGCCATCTCATCCTCGTAGCTCAGGTTTCGTCCCGCTACCGCCTCCGGCCTCGCGCCATCGCCTGCGGCGCCGGTCGAAACTTTCGCTGGTCATATCCCTCCGGATACGCCACCACAAACCGCTGCAATCCTTCTCCGCTCGACGACGTCTCAATGTCCTCAAAACCGCGAAATGCCAGGTGCAGCATCCGCCGCTCCCGCGAGCTCATCGGAGCAAAGCAGTATGGCTGTCCCGTCTCGCGAACCTTGTCCGCCGCCGTCTGCGCCGCCAGCTTCAGCTCCTGCGCACGCAGTGCCTTGAAGTTGTTGGCGTCGAACGAAATCTTGTCGTGCTCCTCGTTCTCCAGCCGAATCATCTTCGCCGCCACATGCTCCAGCGCACGCAGCAGCTCGCCGCCGCGCTGCGTCAGCAATCCTGCGTCCGGCCCGGCCATTTCCACGTAAATCTCGCGCGCCTCCAGCCCATCCGGATCGGCCGCGCCCGCGCCCGCCGTGATGCGGTACTTCAGCCGCAGCCCGCCAAGCGTAGTGAGTGTCTTCAGAAGGGAAGCAATCTTTTCAGCTGCTCCGCGATAATCTTCAATCGGCATCGAGAACCAGTATCGCACTCCCGGCCCGTTTGCCGCATCTCGCCGCTGTATCTGCCTGCCATAACGGACCCTGCCGCACGCACCTGGGCTAGAATGACCTTGCAGGGGCGAGTAGCTCAATTGGATAGAGCACCAGCCTTCTAAGCTGGGGGTTGCAGGTTCGATCCCTGCCTCGCCTACCACCTCACCCCAACCGCTTCGCCGCCTCCTGCGCAAAGTAGGTCACGATGAAGCCCGCCCCGGCCCGCCGAATCGCCAGCAGTGACTCCATCATCGCACGCTCGCCGTCCAGCCAGCCCTTCGCAATCGCGGCCTGCAGCATCGAGTACTCACCCGATACCTGGTATGCGCCAATCGGAACATCAAATCGTTCCCTTGCCGCCCGAATCACATCCAGGTAAGGCATCGCCGGCTTCATCAGGATCATGTCCGCACCTTCGCCCAGGTCCAGCTCGATCTCCCGCATCGCCTCGCGCACATTCGCGCTGTCCATCTGGTAGCTGCGCCGGTCGCCAAACTGCGGAGCCGAGTCCGCCGCCTCGCGAAACGGCCCATAAAACGCCGAGGTGAACTTCGCCGCATACGAGAGAATCGGCGTCTGTTCCAGACCCTCATGGTTCAGCGCCCCACGCATCACCGCCACGCGCCCATCCATCATGTCGCTCGGAGCCACCACGTCCGCGCCGGCTTGCGCCAATGACACCGCCGTCTTCGCCAGCAGCACCACGCTCGTGTCGTTTTCCACCTCGTATCCGTCGGCATGTTCCCGCACTACCCCGCAATGCCCGTGCGTCGTGTACTCGCACAGGCATACATCGGCCATCAGTACCAGCCGTTTTGCCGCGCTGCTTTGCTTCAGCGCGCGCAGCCCGCGTTGCACAATGCCGTCATCGGCCCACGCCCCGGTCGCTTCTTCGTCTTTCGTCTCCGGCAAGCCAAACAGCAGCAGCCCACCAATGCCCAGTGACGCAGCCGCTTCGGCTTCCTTCACCGCCTCATCGATGGAAAGATTGAAAACGCCCGGCATCGAGCTTATCTCCCGCCGCACGCCCTCGCCCGGGCAAAGAAACAGCGGCAGAATCAGCGCTTCCGGCTCCAGATGCG
Organism: Acidobacteriota bacterium; assembly: GCA_021798235.1. Next base: position 13,319 of record JAJZMO010000070.1, read on the forward strand.
TCTCCCGCACCAGCGCGCGCAGCGGCTCCGTGCGGCGCATCCGTCGCATACGAGTAATCGGATATTCCATGCCGCTATTGTATGGCGGGGCGGGGAACTCGCCGCAACTGCAAGCACCTTCCTCGCACGGCCCACAACTTCCTACATCTGCACGGGCGGAACGCCCGGCCGCGTCATCTGCTCCCACTCCTGCCCCGAGAGTCCCGGTGCCAGCACCCACAGCGTGTAGATCGCCAGCAGCGTCCCCGCAATCGGCTTGATCAGCGTCAGCACCGCCGCCACTATCGCCAGCACCCGAGCCCATGGCTTCCGCTGCATCAGCGCAGCGCCCGTCGCCGCGCTCAATATCACCCGCAGCCCAAGAATGACCGCAATCACTGGCACCATCCACGGCACATGCTCACCCCAAAACGGCCATGGCCAGGCCATCATGTGCCCCTGACCGTGCATACCCCATCGGTTGAACACCCCACTCAAAATGGAGATTGCAATCAGTCCCTGCAGAACCGTCCACGCAGCAAATGCCAGCCACAGAATCCACAACACCTGAAAATGCCGGTGCACCCGGTTGTAGATCACCGGAACCGGCGCCACTCCTGCCGGCCGGCCGCACCGTGGACACACCACCGCCCCTGGAACCAGATGTTGACCGCAAGCTGTGCAGTACATATCGCTCTCCTCGCTACAAAACTACGCATCCAGGCTCCGTCCAGTTCCCGGTCGCCAGCGGCAACCCTTCCAGGAGCCCTAGCAGCGTGGGCGTCGCGAAGGTGAAATGACAATGGGGTCCTTTGCGTGCGCTGCATGGCTCCGCCCGGACCACCAACCTCGGCCAGCCCCTATCTCCCGGGCCGCGCCGCCAGCCAGCTCTCCAGGATCAGCACCGCCGCCACCTGGTCCACGACCTGCTTATGCTCCGTGCCGGCTCGCCCCGCCGCATGCAAATGCCGGTGTGCCTCGGTTGTCGTCAGCCGCTCGTCCCATAAATGCACCGGAAGCCCGAACTCCTGCCGCAGCTGTTCCGCAAACGCCTGCGCCTTCTCCGCCTGCGGGCTCAAGTCGCCGGACATGTACAGCGGATTGCCTACCACGATCTCCCGGCAGCCATATTTCCGCAGCAGCCGCCCCAGCGACTTCATATCCTGTTTCCGATTGGTCCGCACGAGTGTCAGCACTGGCTGCGCTGTCATCCCCAACTCGTCACTCACCGCTACGCCCACGCGCCGGTCACCCACGTCCAGCCCCATCACCCGCCCCAGCGCGCTCGTCGGCTCATCCTGCGGCATTTCCTTATTTCCCATCTTCTTTCGCCATGCCGACAAGTGTAGTGCCAGCACCTTATCAGACACCAAACCTATTCAAAACTCTGGATTTGACCGCAAAATACCCCGTGCCCATCGCAATCCGTGTGATTCCCGCCCGATTTCCGCTTCTTGCCGCACCTTAGCCCCTTGGTTTTGAATCAAATGAGAAAAACGGCTTCCGGATTTGTCTTTTGCGCAAATATCTCTTCTTTCTGGTGACATTGCTGCTCATCTTTGCCGCAGCTTGGGGCGCATTCCTCGTCGAAGTCCCCATCGCCCCGGGCACTGCCACCCTTATTGACTTTCCGCCCGGAACCACCACCCGCGACATCGCCACCGCCCTGCAACAAAAGGGCATCATCCGCAGCCATCTCGCTTTTCTCATCCTGCACTACATTCAGGGCGGCACGCTCAAGGCCGGTGAGTACCGCTTCGCCCAGCCCGCGAGTCTTCTCACCGTGTACGGCATTCTGCGCCGTGGCGATGTCTACTCCGTCAGCATCACCATTCCGGAAGGCGACAACATGTTCGAAATAGCGGACCGCCTCGCCGCCGCCCACCTCACCACGAAAGCAGCTTTCCTCCAGGTCGCCGAACACGACACTTCACTCGTCAGCGATCTCGACCCCCATGCGCCCAGCCTTGAAGGCTACCTTTTCCCCGACACCTATAAGTTCACCCCCGGCACCTCGGCTAAAGAAATCGCCGAAACCATGATCGATCAATTTCGCGTCGAAGCCGCCAAACTCGGCATCGCAGTCCCCCCTGCTGACGCTGAAAAAGCCAAAAAACGCTCGCAGCGCACTGCCAGCGCACTGACCGATCCGCCCAGTCTCCACGACATCGTTACCATCGCCTCCCTCATCGAGCGCGAAACACCCATCCCCGCTGAGCGCCCACTCGTCGCCAGCGTCTTCTATAATCGTTTGAAGAAAGATATGCCACTTATGACCGATCCGTCGGTCATATACGCTGCGATTCTCCAGCATAAGTATCGCGGCGTCATTTATGAGTCGGACCTTAAGTCCCACTCGCCTTACAACACCTATACCCACCTGGGACTGCCGCCAGGACCCATCTGTAATCCAGGCCTTGGCTCGCTCCGCGCGGCGTTACACCCGGCAATGACAGATTATCTGTACTTCGTCGCCGCCACCGCCAATCCCAGCGGACATTCCCGTTTTTCGGCCACGCTGGCACAGCACGACAAAGAAGTAGCCGCCTACCGAAAAGCAGTACGGGAAGCACAGCAGCACTGAACTTTACGGAGAAACCGGACGATTGCTTAAGTTTTTCAAAACGAGAGGGATTGCCATTGCGCTGGCCATGACCCTGCCCGCGCTCACCGGATGCTTTGTCCACGTGCGCCGCGTGCCGCGCGCCCGCATGCCCAAAACCATCCTCTCTTCCACCGCCGAGCAGCTCTCCTCGCTCATCAATCAGCGCTACGACCAGATCCACTCCATGAGCGCGCAGGTCACCTTCCAGCTCACCGAGGGCGGCATCCTCAAGGGCAAAGAGAAAACCTACGCCTCCTTCAGCGGCTACGTCCTCATGCGCAAGCCCGGAGATATCCGCGTCATCGGCTTCCTGCCCGTCATCCATTCCCAGGCCTTTGACATGGCCTCCGACGGCAAAAACTTCACCATGATCATCCCGCCCAAGAACAAGGCTTTCGCGGGCACCAATCAGGTCACGCACGAATCGACGAAACCGCTCGAAAATCTCCGCCCCTACATCTTCTTTGATTCGCTCCTCATTCAGTCCATCTCGCCCACTGACCTCGTCGTGCTGACGGCGGATACAAAGACCGTCATCACTCCAAAACACAAGCACATTGACATCCTGCCCGAGTACCTGCTCACCATCCTGCGCCGCAAATCACTCGACAGCAATGTCCTCGTACCCGAGCGCGTTATCCACTTTGACCGCGCCACCCTCGAACCCTACGAGGAAGACATCTACGATCCCCAGGGCAGCGTCGAAACCGAGGCCACTTTCGGCCCGCTCAAGATTTTCGATGGCCAGGAGTTCCCCTCCTACATCACCATCCGTCGCCCCTTGCAGGAATACCAGATCCTCGTCACCTTCCAGAAGATTCACTTCAACCTCAACCTGACGGACGATCAGTTCCACGTCAAAATCCCACAGGGCATGCCGGTCAAGGAACTCCACTAGCTCCCATCAGCGCTGCTCATGGCGTCGTAACCATCCATCTCGTTACGACGCCATGACATCTCACCCAGCAACTGCCTAATGTCTACGCTTCCCGCAGCCGAACCCGCCGCTCGCTATCGCTATCTCACCGACAGCTACGTCTTCCGCTGGGAAAACCAGACCCTCCGCGCCGACCTCATCCTTACCCTTCCCATCGCCGTCTGCCTCATCCTCGGCATCGCCGTCGGCCACCCCGCCGCGGGCATGATCGCCGCTGGCGGAGCCATGAACACCGGCTTCGGCCGCAAGCAGACCATCGCCGGCAGCTATCTGCCCCCCATGATCTACGTCACGCTCGGCATGGCCTTCGCCGGCTTCCTTGGGGTTCTCATCGGCCATCACAGCATTCTCATGGTCGCCGTCGCCGCTTTCCTCGCCTTTGGATACGGCATGCTCACCTCGCTGCCAGGCGGCTATGGGTGGGTTGGCCAGCAGTGTGTCATCACCTACCTCGTCGCCTCGGCATTCCCTGCTTCGCCCCTGGCCGCTCTCGAACGTGGCGGCCTGCTCTTCGCCGGCGGCCTCATCCAGCTCGTGCTTTCGTCCCTGCTTCTGCACATCTTCGCCGACCTCCGCACACGCGTCGTCGCGCTCCGCCACACTCTGCTGGAAGAAGAAGCGACCCTCCGCACCCTCGTCGTCGACACGGCCGAATCCCTCCGCCAGCGCCGCATGCTCAACTCCGCCATCCCCTACTCGCTGCGCCTCGCCTTCGTCCTCGCCCTCGGAACCGAAATCTACCGCCAACTCCACTACCCCAGCGGCTACTGGATCCCCATGACCGCGCTCATCGTCCTGCGTCCCGCTGTCACTGACACGGTCAATCGCGCCCTCGCCCGCGGAGTCGGCACCGTCGCCGGCGCCGCCATCGTCACGCTCTGCCTCGCCCACATTCATCCCGACCTTGTTGCCCTCGCCGCCTTCACCGTGCTCTTTGCCTGGTTCTCCTTCGGCATCGTCAACGTCAACTACGCGCTCTTCTCCGCCGCTATCACCGGCTACATCGTCTTCCTGCTCTCTCTCGATCAGCTACCGGGTCCGCTCGTTGCCGAGCGCCGCACCGTTGCCACTCTCATCGGAGCCGTCATCGCCCTCACCGTACGACTCCTCGTCATCTCTCGTTACCGTCGCGTCTGGAGCAAGTCCGTCGCTGCCCTCTCCTCGCGACCTTCCCTGATCTCGCGCTTCCCGTAGAGCATTTCTCCTAAAGCTATCGAAGAGAACAACTCACACCGTTCCGCGCACAACGCAGCCACATCTTCCCCTCGTCTTTCGTGGTACATTCGCAGGCAAGCCGTAAACTCTCCCCCGGTGACCGTCTGATATGCATGCTCCTCGATCGCCTCTGGATTCTCACGACGGCGAAGACCGCTCCGTCCGCAAGCATTCGCTCGACCCTCGTCATCAGGCCGAGTCCCTTGCTCTGCTGGCTGCCCTCGTCGAATCTTCAGACGATGCCATCATCAGCAAAAACACTGAAGGCATCATCACCAGTTGGAATCCCGCTGCCGAACGCATCTTTGGCTATACCGCCCAGGAAGCCATCGGCCAGCACATCAACCTCCTCTCCGTGGACGGCCGCGAAGGGGAAATGATCCGCATCCTTGGCCGTGTCCTCTCCAACGAGCGTGTCAGCCATTACGAAACCGTGCGCCGGCACAAAGACGGCCACCAGGTTCTCGTCTCGCTCACCATCTCTCCCATCCGCAATCAGGACGGCGTCATCATCGGTGCCTCAAAAATCGCCCGCGACATCACCGCCCGCAAGCAATCCGAGCAAATCCTGCAACAGACTGAGAAGCTCGCCATGCTCGGCCGACTGTCCGCCAGCATCGCGCATGAAATCAATAACCCTCTCGAAGCCGTCACCAATCTTCTCTACCTCCTCCGCGGCTACCAGCTTCCATCCGAAGCCTACGATTACCTCCAGATGGCCGAAGTCGAAGTCGCCCGCATCTCCCAGATCGTCACCCAGACGCTCGCTTTCCATAAGCAGAGCACCCAGCCCCGGCTGGCTGCCATTCCCACCATTCTCGACTCGGCATTGTCATTCCTCCGTCACCGCATGCAGCACCATCACATCCGCCTCTTGCGCCGCTATCGTGACGTCGCTCCCATTCCTTGCCTCGAAAATGAAATCCGACAGGTCCTCCTCAACCTCATCGGAAACGCCCTCGACGCCCTCCAGCAGCGCACTACAGACGCGTTTCAGGACGCCGACTCCGAAGATCCGCACATTCCCGACACTCGCCTCGTTGTCGCTTGCCGCCCCGCCACAGACTGGCCCACCAGCCGCAGCGGAGTCCGCATCACCATCGCCGACAATGGCTGCGGAATCCCCTCTGACGCGCTCCCGCGCATCTTCGAGGCCTTCTTCACCACCAAAGGCAATTCCGGCAACGGCCTCGGTCTCTGGATCACCTCCGAAATCATCGCCCGCCATCATGGCCGCATCCGCGTCCGTTCCACTCGCCGCCCGCAGCGGCAGGGAACTGTCTTCGCCATCTTTCTCCCTCGCCTCGACAGAAATTTAACCTCCCTGCCTCCGGTCGGGTCCCATCAGCAAGACAATTAATTCCTTTCTCCACAAATACCAGCCACTGCCACGGCAACCATTTCCGCCCCACTTTTCCGCCGTCGTCCGCTCCTCTGTGGAACTAGCGGACAACTCGTCCGCTGTGCAATTCCCAGGCTGCCAGACTCCGCATTCTGCTTCGCTCTGCCCGGATTTCCCACTTTCTTGCCCCGATTTCCATAGCCCCCGAGTATCCCACAGTGCAAAAGCAGGAGAACCCCGGACAGGTGTGAACCTCTTTCCACTCTCTTTCCTACTTTTGCGAAATCCTCGTACCCGGTTTTAGAAAACTGGACACATCTCCAACTCCTTCATCCATGCGGTTTTGCATTACATTTCCACTTTTCCGAGCCAAACGGATACGGCTACTGGGAAATATCACTTCTATAAACTCGTAGTATCCGTATCCGCTCACACCTGACTCTCACCCCGCGCTCGCAAAACCACTCCGCACCACACCCCGCACCGGAGCCAAATCTGCTGAACTCCGTCGTCCCGGCTCTTCACACAATCGCCGCGATTTCCACCACCTCACCCTGCCTACAATGAACTCACATCACGGAAATCGCGCCATCGTGTTGGATTCGCTTCTAACCTGCGCCTCAGTGGTGTATGTTTGGGTCAAAACGTAGTGGGAGAAACGAGCATGCCGGTCGGAGTTGAGCAGGAAAAAGCTGCAGGTAGCATGGAGATCAGCCTCAGCCGCCAGGATCTCCTTCGCGAACTTACCGCCACCCAAAGCGTCGTCGAACGCAGAACCACCATTCCCATCCTCTCCAACTTTCTCATTGAAGCGGATGCCGATCGCCTCACCATCACCGCCACTGACCTCGACCAGAGCATGCGCACCTCCTGCACCGCCCGCGTCAAAAAAACCGGCGCATGCACCATCCCCGCCCGCAAGCTTTACGACTATGTCAAGCTGCTGCCGGAGGGTGACGTCAGCATCAAGCTCATGGATAACCACTGGGTCCAGATCCGCTCCGGCCGCTCCAACACCAAGATGGTCGGCATGGCCCGCGCAAACTTCCCCCAGGTCCCAGAGTTTCCTTCCACCGGTGCCATCACCATCCCCGCGGCTTCACTCAAAAACCTCATCGCGAAAACCATCTTCGCCATCTCCAATGAGGAATCCCGCTACACCCTCAACGGCTCCCTGCTCATCCTCAAGGCCGAGTCCATCGCCATGGTCGCCACGGACGGTCATCGCCTCGCCCATATTGAGAAAACAGGCGAAAACTTCCCTTCCATTGGCGCAGAAAAGAAAATTCTCATCCCGCGCAAGGCGCTCGCCGAACTGCAATCCCTGCTCGCCAACTCTGATGCTGAGTCCATCGAGTTCGCCGACGACGAAAACACCCTCTTCTTCCGCATCGGACATCGCGTTCTCACCAGCCGCCGCCTCAACGGACAATTCCCCAACTACGAGGCCGTCCTTCCCCGCGATAACAACAAGTTCGTCATCGTCCGCAGCGAAGACCTCGCCCGCTCCATCCAGCTCACCTCGCAGTTTGCCGACGAGCGTTCCGGTGCCGTCAAGCTCCGCCTCGAGCAGAACGAGCTCAAGATCTCTGCTTCCTCCACCGATTCCGGCGAAAGCGAAGACACCATCGAAACCCCCTACAGCTTCGATCCTCTGGTTGCCGGCTTCAACTCCGCCTACCTCCTCGACTTCCTCAAGGCCATCGGCAACACCGGCGAGGTCCGCCTCGAATTCAAAGACGCCCAGTCCGCCGGCCAGATGCGCCCGGAAGACGGCCAGGAAGATTACAAGTACCGTTACATCATCATGCCCATGCGCATCTGACCCCTGCACACGCACCGGTTTTTGTGAAATAAAGCATATTTTGGCCATTTGACCAAAATATGCTTTATTTTTTCCTATTGAGAGCCAATCTCACCTGCGAAAGACAAAAAGTCAGCGGCCTAGGTTATTGATCCGAAATTCCAGAGGGCGCTCGACGGGGTCTCCGGGCAGGATTCTCAAGACAAATCTTCTGGGGAAGTTCACGGCACAGCGCAAGTAGGATTGGACGGGTTCGACAGATCTCCCTCGTATGGCGTGACATCGTTAATTGGAAACAGCAAGGTACAAGAATCCACTGCTAACAGGCGGGCAGCAGACAACGAATTATGCGCAAGATCTGCACAAAACACCTGCTTATCCCGCCCTGATACAATCGCTCCTTAGCTTATACAAGCGATTCAAAAGAAAAGGCTTGAGATGCCATGCGCTCAGAGGACCTCAAACCAAACGTTACAGTCTACGGTCCGATCTTCCCGGAACCGGTCCAGGTAATCATCACTGCCCCCCTCGGGAATTCCATCAAACTGACCGGCAAGGGCCTTCGATCCAACAAGGTATACGACTCCATCCTGAGTCCGGAACAGATCACTTCACTGGAAGCCTCGCCGGACCAGGAGCCATTCGACGGAGACGCAGCCAAGTTTCGGTTGGGCGTCGAGGCGATGCGTCTGGGTCTGGCATACGAATACGACCCATACTTCTCTCTCTCTATCGCGCGCGTGGATCCGCTTCCCCATCAGCTTGAAGCGGTCTACGACTACTTCATAAAACTTCCTCGAATCAGATTTCTCCTTGCAGATGACCCAGGTGCCGGCAAGACGATCATGGCCGGCCTGCTCATCAAGGAGCTAAAGATTCGAGGCCTCGTCAAGCGGACGCTCATCGTCACTCCGGCCAATCTTTCCTTCCAGTGGCAGAGAGAACTCAAAGATAAATTTCGAGAAAACTTCAAAGTCGTAAAAAGCGACATCCTCCGCGCGAACTATGGCACAAATCCTTGGCAGGACGAGAACCAAGTGATCACATCTGTGTCATGGGTATCACGAATAGAAGATGCCAAAGAATCCCTCCTGCGTAGCCAGTGGGATCTCATCATCGTGGACGAAGCTCATAAAATGAGCGCGTACAGTTCTGACAAGAAAACTCTCGCGTACCAGCTCGGCGAGTCGCTGTCACAGATGACGGATCACTTCCTGTTGATGACAGCAACTCCACATAAGGGCGATCCGGAAAACTTCTGCCTGTTTCTTTCCTTGCTCGACAAAGACGTCTACGGCAATATCAAGAGCCTTGAGCGTGCGATGGAAGAGCGAGAAGCGCCCTTTTATCTGCGACGTCTTAAAGAGGCGCTCGTCACCTTCCCAGACCCTGACACCGGTGTAGTGAAAGCTCTCTTCACCGAGCGGCGTGTTCACACCGTTCCATTTCAAATCAGTGATCGAGAGCTGGATCTTTACGATCAACTCACGCGCTACGTTGAGGATCAGTCCATCAAAGCAGCGCGAGAAGACTCCGCGCGCGCCAGGGCTGTTGGATTCACAATGGCCATGCTGCAGCGCCGCTTCGCGTCAAGTGTCTATGCCGTGCGCAGGACACTGGAGCGTATGCAAGAGAAGCGCCAGAAAATATTGGAAGATCCAGCCAAGTACCGTCGCGAGCAGATCAATAGGCGCCTGCCGGATGACTTCGACGAACTGCCGGATGACGAGCAGCAGGAAATCATGGGAGAGCTCGAAGCCACTGTTGCTTCATACGACCCCAATGATCTGCGCGCTGAAATTACCGAACTGGGCAAGTTGATTCGCGACGCCAAAACGCTG
>JAJZMO010000167.1 GCA_021798235.1 Acidobacteriota bacterium
GCGCGGTAAAGGATCGCCAGCTTTTTCCAACACGCGAGGAGGCCGAGAGCTTCGCGCGCAAGCTGGCGCGCGTTGCGCCGGATCTGTTCGTGCGCATCGAACCCATGGACGTGAAGATGGTGTGGAACTGAATTTATGCTATCCACAGATCAGCAAATGCTTGCGGCTACGCGCTACCTCGTTTGGGCAACCTGGGGCTTAGTCTGTACAGGGGCAGCAGCAATAATATTCACTTGGTGCCAACTTGCTGCCTTCAGAAAGCAGAATAAACTCGATAATCTTGAACGGGTATTAGAGTGGTTTGACAGTCCAGGTTTTAGGAGGCTACGAAGATCACTTGCTAAATCTAGGCTGACAGATGGAGGTACACTTCGTCGCCTAGATTTGGGTAACCCTCCCACTGCCGTATACGAAATCTTAGATTTTTTTGAACACGTTGGATTTCTTGTAAAAAAAACGCCATTTGAGTGATTACGATGTCTGGCACAACTTATCCGGATGGATTTTTGCGACGAATTATGATTTCAAAGAACTCATTGCGATTGAACAGGTTTATGACAAGACGGTCTATTTTGATTTGCAATGGCTCTGTAGGAGACTCGATAGAGTCGACCTGAAACAAGGGGGATCAGGGCTATTATTCGACGATGAAGATTTAGAAGGCTACTATGAGACGGAAAAAAGCTTAGATGTATTTTGGGTTGCCCGGCGTCGCAGAAAGTCTGCTAAGAAAGCAAGTAAGCGGGATATATCACCAACCACGCAGCAAAGTGGGAAATCTGAACCCGGGACGCAGGAAACGTAGCGCAGAATCCATGAAGCGAAGCGCATAATAAAAGACGCACCCTATGCCCACACAGACCAAAGATTATTACGGCTTGCTCGGAGTGAAGAGGACGGCCACGGCGGAGGAGATCCGCAAGGCCTTCCGCAAGCTGGCGCGCAAATATCACCCGGACGTGAACCCCGGCGACAAGAAGGCCGAGGAGCGCTTTAAGGAAATCTCCGAGGCCAACGATGTGTTGAGCGACGAGAAGAAGCGCAAGATCTACGACCAGTTCGGCTTTTACTCCGACAACATTGATCCGGCTGCCGCTGAGGCAGCCGCGCGCAGCCAGGGCGGACGCGCAGGCACGGGCGTGCCGTTTGATTTTGGCGGATTTGATTTTACCGATTTTGATGACACTCCCTTTTCGCGGAGCCGGAGCGCGGGTGGCATGGGCCGTGGCGCGGCTGGGCAGGCAGCGGCAGGACAAGGCGCGGCGGGGCAGGCTTCGCAGTCGTCACATTCGGCGCATTCTTCCTGGGGCAGCTTCCGCGATATTTTTTCCGGGGCATTCCGTGGTGCACATCGTGAGGAGGCTCCTGAGCCGGGCACGGACCTTGAATATCAGGTGAGCATTGATTTTTGGACCTCGATCCGTGGCGGCACGGTGAAGCTACAAGTGTCGCGGCGCGAGGTTTGCCCGGTGTGCAAAGGGAAAAGCTCTGGCGGGGGCGAAAGCATTTGTCAGGAGTGCGATGGCTCCGGGCAGGTGACGCAGATGGGCGGGCGGATGAAGTTCAACCTGCAATGTCCGCGCTGCCAAGGAACGGGGCGGGTGCGCAGCGCCTGCACCAATTGCGGCGGCGAGGGATTGGTGGCGCGCTCGGAGGCGATTGAGTTTCGTGTGAAGCCGGGCACGCGCGATGGGCAGCGCATTCGCCTGGGGGGCAAGGGCAATGCGGGCGCGCATGGCGGCGCGGCGGGCGACTTGTATCTGATTATGCGGGTGGAGACGCACCCGATATTCACACGCGCGGGTGATGATATTTACTTGACGGTGCCGGTGACGGTGAGTGAGGCAGCGCTGGGCGCGAAGATTGACGTGCCGACGATTGACGGGCGGGCGCAGTTGAAGATTCCGCCGGGAACGCAGAGCGGTCAAAAGCTGCGGATGCGCGAAAAGGGCGTGGTTTCCGCGGTGCGCGAAGGCACGCGCGGCGATCAGATCGTCGAAGTGCAGGTGGTGGTGCCGAAGGCGCAGGATGAGCGCTCGCGGGAGATTTTGCGGGAGCTGGCGCAGTTGAACCCGGAAGACCCGCGCCAGGAATTGCTGACGCGGGCCGTGTAGGGCTGTGGGGCGCGATTATTTACAAGCGCCGAGGCGTTTGCCGGTGGATTGCATGGTGGCGCTGACTTGCATGGGCGGGCGACCGGGCAGGATGGTCTCTGACGTGGTGCTGCCGGTGGCCTGGAAGCTGGCACCGTCTGCGGATAAGGTTTCATCCACGCTGGAGGACATCTTCCACTGGACAGGACCGGCTCCGCCGCTGCATTGGATTTTGACGTTGTAGCCGTTGGCGATGGACGTAACCTGGGGCGCGGAGCATTGCTGGCCGGGGTGGTGCTGGTTCCACAGGTCGCCGTGATTTTTGGCGCAGACGGTGGTGCTGTTGTGGACCGGCTTGCCGATGGACGGGGTGACAGTGGAGGTGACCTGCCACTGGCCGGGTTTGAAGTTGGGCTGGGCCGATTGAGCTTGAGCGGCGGTGAAGGCCGCCAAGGGTAGCGCGAGTAATACGGTGGCAAAGAGTTTCATGTCGCCGCTCAGATTAGCACAGTCTGGCATGGGTTGGGGGTGCCGGACAAAGCGCAGAGTAAGGGGGAACGAATGACGGCCAAGCGAAAATCCAAAGGCGCATATATGATCTCGTCGGTGGCAGAGATGTACGGCATTCACCCGCAGACGCTGCGTATGTATGAACGGGAAGGGCTGCTGAAGCCGTCGCGCACCGAAGGCAACACGCGCCTGTATACCGATGAGGATTTGGAGCGGCTGGAGTTTATTTTGAATCTGGCACGCGACCTGGGCGTGAACATTGCCGGCATTGGCATCATTTTGCAGATGCGTGAGCGCATGGAAGAGATGAACCGCCAGATGCAGAGCTTTGTGGATTATGTGCGCTCGGAGATGCTGGCGCGGGTGCAACAGGCCGCGCAGCAGGCCACGCCGGGCTTGGTTCCGCTGCGTCGGCCAGCGATTATTCCCGTCGAGGCCCGCGAAGTGAACGTGCGCGAGATGCGTCCGCGAGAGCCGGGCAAGAAGCGCTAGGAAATCTTGGATACAGTTTCTCGACGACCCCTCAGGGGCTGAAGCCTACCGCTCTCCTTGCAAGGACTTTTGGATGGGCTGAAGCCCATCCCCTTCAAAACGGGAACAATCCGAGATTCTCGAACCAAACTTACAGTATTCTGTTGTTGGCACGCCCATCCCATGCACATACTCCTAAAGGAATTTCTTTTGGCCGTTGGCTGTTTTGGCCTGTTGACCTCCAGCGTCTTTGGCGGGATGGTGATGGTGGCCGCGTGGCGATTTCGTGCGCGCAGGCGCAGCGCGGCTGCGTCGAAGTCAGCATCGCCGTTCACGCCGCCGGTGAGCCTACTGAAGCCGCTGCATGGCGATGAGCCGGGACTGGAAGCGCACCTGGCGACTTTCTTTGAGCAGGATTATCCCGAGTTTGAGATTCTCTTTTGCGCGCGGCAGGAGCACGATGCCGGGTTGGCCGCGGCGCGGCGCGTGGCGGCGCGGTATCCACAGGTTCCGGTGCAATTTTTAACATCGGGGGAGCCAACGGCACCGAATGCGAAGACGCTTTCGCTCGATCGCATGGTACAAGCTGCGCGCTATGAGATTTTCATCATCAGCGATAGTGATGTGCGCGTGACGCGGAATTACGTGCGCGAAGTGGCGGCGGCCTTTGCAGATGCGAAAGTGGGTGCGGCGACGTGTCTGTATCGCGGCGTGGCCGTGGA
>JAJZMO010000349.1 GCA_021798235.1 Acidobacteriota bacterium
GCGGCCAGAATCGTCTGGCCCGGACCGGCGCTGGCGTCCACGCCATCGATCAGGAATGTTTTGGCTCCGGGTGCGGCGCTCATGCGGTCACCTCCGCTGGGGTTGTGGCACATTGGCATACACCTGCTGGGCAATGCTTGTCTTCAATGTGCGCCAGATATTCATTTTTGAAGTACCGCAGCGTGCTCAGCACAGGATTGGGCGCAGTCTGGCCCAGCCCGCACAGACTGGTGGCGCCCACCATTTCGCACAGGCGCACTAGCAGGTCGAGATCGCGGTGCGTCGCTGCGCCTTCGGTGATGCGCGTCAGCAGACCATACATCTGCGCCGTGCCTGCGCGGCACGGAATGCACTTGCCGCAAGACTCTGACATGCAGAACTCCATAAAGAAGCGGGCCACACTGACCATGCACGAACTGTCATCCATCACGATCATGCCGCCCGACCCCATGATCGAACCGGCCTGCGTCAGCGAGTCATAATCGACAGGAATATCGAGCAGCGATTCTGGAATGCAGCCGCCGCTTGGCCCGCCGGTCTGCACGGCTTTGAAGATGTGCCCCGCAGGCACGCCGCCGCCGATGTCGAAGATGATCTCGCGCAGCGGCATGCCCATCGGCACCTCGATCAGGCCCGTGTGGCGCGCCTTGCCGCTCAGCGCAAAGACCTTGGTTCCTTTGCTTTTTGCCGTGCCCTGCGCGGCATACCAAGCGCTGCCACGCGAAAGAATCGGCGGCACGTTTGCGTAGGTTTCCACGTTGTTGATGAGCGTCGGGCAATACCACAGCCCCGACTCCGCCGGATAGGGCGGGCGCGGATGCGGCGTGCCCCGGCGGCCTTCGATCGATGCGATCAGCGCCGTCTCCTCACCGCAGACGAATGCGCCCGCGCCCAGACGAATCTCCAGATTCAGACTCATGCGCGTGCCGGCGATCTCTGCTCCCAGCAGGCCCATGCGCTTGGCCTCGCGAATGGCCACGCCCAGTCGCTGCACGGCCAGCGGATACTCCGCGCGCAGATAGATATAGCCCTGCGAAGCACCCACGGCAAAGGCCGCCAGAATCATCCCCTCCAACACACGATGCGGATCGCTTTCGAGCACGCTGCGATCCATAAATGCGCCGGGGTCGCCCTCGTCTGCGTTGCAGATGACATATTTGATTGCGCCTGCTGCACGCGCCACCGTCGCCCACTTCAACCCGGTGGGATAGCCTGCGCCGCCGCGCCCGCGCAACCCGCTGGCCGAGATTTCCTGCACCACTTCGGCGGGCGTCATCTCATGCAAGGCACGCAGCAGCGCGCGATAGCCGCCCGCAGCGATGTACTCCTCAATGCTCTCTGGGTTGATGCTGCCCGAGTTTTCCAGCACGATCTTCGTCTGCTTGGTGAAAAAGGGCATTGTCGTGTCGATGGCCAGCTCCCGCACCGGATCCTGCTGCAAGCTGGCGACGATCTTCGGCGCATGCTCAGGCTGCACACCGCCGTAGAGCCGCGCTGGCTGCGTTGCAGCTGTATCGTTGCTCGCGATCGCCTGCGCCGGTTCATGGCTGACCACCGGCCCCGCCGAACACAACCCCATGCAGCCCACGCCGCGCACGCTGCACCGCGCGCCCGACTTTTTCACCTCTTCTGTCAGCGATTTTTGTACGGCGTCACTGTGCAGCGACAGGCATCCGGCGGCCACGCAGACATTCAGTCGGTCGCCTGCGGCCTGTTGCTCCTGCCGCACTTTGGCCGTGGTCTGCTCCAGTTCCTCATGCGACATCATGGCTGCCTCCAGGCCTGCAATTGTTCGTCGAAGGTTTCCGGCTTGGCGTAGCTGTGCGTCTTTTCGTCAAAGATCATCACCGGCGCAAAGCTGCACGAACCGACACAGCGCACGGCCAGCAGCGAGACTTCGCCATCCGGCGTGGTTTCTCCCGCTTGGATGCCCAGCCGCTGCTCGGCATGCCGCATCAGCCGCTCCGAACCGTTGATGAAGCAAGCCGTGCCCAGACACACCTGACAGGTATGCTTGCCCGGCGGGCGCAGTTGAAAGAGGTGATAGAACGTCGCCACGCCATAGGCCTGGCTGAGGGGAACGCTGAGCGAAGAGGCAACAAAGTGAATCGCGCCCTTGTCGAGAAACCCAAACGATTGCTGGACCGTGTGCAGCGTCTCAATCAACGCGTTGCGAGAATAACCATGCTTGCGCATGGTGCCCTGCACGATTCTCCAGCGCTTGTCCTCAGACGGTAGCGGGGGGCGGGCCATGGTGACCATCTGCATCCTCCTTGCCCCGGATTCTCCGCGATCCCCTCGGCCCACGATGTGCGGTCCATCACGCATCGTTGGCGTTCAAAACACGAGCGCACGCCTCGATCGTCACCATTGCTGCTTCGGCTTCGCATTCCCTTGCGCTGCGTTCAATTCGTGATTTTCATCACAGACTGCCTCGCCCCCGGCCACTACCGTGGGATCACGCTGGATGCAGTCCAGCCAAGCGTGTGCGTGCTGCACGCAGTGGAGAGTCCCCATGTGCCTTGCCATTCCCGGTCGCATCCTGCGCATCGCTGAGGAAAACGGTCAGCGCATGGCCCAGGTCGAATTCGGCGGCGTCCTGCAACCAGTTTCGCTGCACCTGACACCCCAGGCCGCACTCGGCGACTATGTGCTCGTGCATGTCGGCTTCGCCATCAGCCGCATCGACGCCGAAGAGGCCGCGCGCACCTGGCGCACTTTGCAAGAAATGGATTTACTTTCTGGCGAACTTCCCGGCAGCACCGAAGGAGCGCTCCCATGAAGTTCCTCGACGAATACCGCGATGGGGCTGTGGTGCGTGCGCTGGCAGAGCGCATCGCGCAGATTATCACCCGGCCCTGGGTATTGATGGAAATCTGCGGCGGCCAGACGCACAGCATTCTGCGCTACGGCCTACACGATCTGCTCCCCAAAGAAATTGAGTTGGTGCATGGCCCGGGTTGTCCCGTCTGCGTCACGCCTGCGGGCATCCTCGACCGCGCCGTGGAACTGGCACTGCGCCCTGGCTTCACGCTGGTCACCTATGGCGACATGCTGCGCGTGCCCGGCTCGGTAATGGATTTGCAATCGGCCCGCGCACGTGGAGCCGATGTGCGCATGGTGTACTCGCCACTCGACGCGCTGCGCATTGCCCGCATGAACCCGGAGCGCACCGTTGTCTTTCTCGCCGTTGGCTTTGAGACCACCGCACCGGCAAACGCCATGGCCATCTACCAAGCCGAGCGCGAAGGTCTGCGCAACTTCGCGCTGCTCGCCTCGCATGTGCTCGTGCCTCCGGCCATTCGTGCGCTGCTCAATTCTCCGGATTGCCGCGTGCAGGGCTTCATCGCGCCCGGCCACGTCTGCACCGTCGTTGGCTGCGCAGACTACGAACAACTCGTCCGCGACTTCCGCGTGCCCATCGTTGTCGGCGGTTTTGAGCCGGTCGATCTGATGCAGGCCATCCTGACGCTGATCACACTGCAGGAGGCCGGGCATGCTGGCTTTGCCAATGAATACACGCGCTCCGTCAGCGCACGCGGTAATGTCGAAGCGCAGCGCATCGTCGCCGAGGTCTTCACCGTCGCCGACCAAACCTGGCGCGGCATGGGAGAGATCGTTGGCAGTGGTCTGCGCATTCGGCAACGCTATGCGCACTACGATGCCAGCCGCTTCTTTGCCACAGCGCTCACCGAGCCGCCCGCACCTGCCGTCTGCATCAGCGCGCAGATTCTGCAGGGCCTGCGCAAGCCGACCGACTGCGCGGCCTTCGGCACGACCTGCAAACCAGAGTCGCCCCTAGGCGCTCCCATGGTCTCTACGGAAGGCGCTTGCTCGGCCTACTATCGTTACCGCCGCAGCTCCGTATCCACTCCAATGGAGGTCGCGCAATGACCACGCTTACCTGCCCGCTTCCCCACATAGAAACGGAAGCTGTCTGCATGGGCCACGGCAGCGGCGGCAGACTCTCTGCAGAACTTTTCCACTCCGTCTTTCAGCCCGCCTTTGGCAATCCGATTCTTGACCAACTCGGCGATCAAGCACTGCTGCATATCGGCGGAGCGCACTTGGCCTTCACCACCGACTCCTACGTGGTGCGTCCGCTCTTTTTTCCCGGCGGCAACATTGGCTCACTCGCCGTGCATGGCACCATCAACGATCTTGCCGTCGGCGGGGCAACGCCTTTGTACCTAAGCGCAGCTTTTATTTTGGAAGAGGGTCTGCCGCTCTCGACACTGCGACAGGTCGTCGCCACCATGCAACACTGCGCTGCGCAAGCGGGCGTGCAGATTGTTACCGGCGACACCAAGGTCGTGGAAAAAGGAAGCTGCGACGGCCTCTTCATCAACACCGCTGGTATCGGCGTGGTTTCAAGTGGTGTGCGCCTGGCTCCGGATCAAGTACAACCCGGCGACGCTGTTTTGCTCAGTGGCCCCATCGGCGACCACGGCATTGCCATCCTCGCCGAGCGTGAAGGCCTGTCTTTTGCCTCCGATATTGCCAGTGACACCGCTCCGCTGCATACACTCTGTGCGGACCTGCTCGCGACCGGCGCGGCCATTCGCTGCATGCGCGACCCGACACGCGGCGGCGTGGCCAGCACCTGCAATGAAATTGCGCAGGCTGCACGCATCGGTATCGTGCTGGAAGAAGCGGCCATCCCTGTACGTCCCGCCGTGCGCGGGGCCTGCGAGCTGCTCGGCCTCGACCCACTCTACATTGCCAATGAAGGCCGCATGGTCGTTTTTGTTGCCGCTGCCGACGCAGACCGTGCGCTTACGGCCCTGCGCGCCCATCCGTTGGGCACGGAGGCCCGGCGCATCGGCACTACAACAGAAAACAATCCCGGCCTTGTCACCATGCGCACCGCCTTTGGAACCGAGCGCATTGTGGATTTGCTCACCAACGACCCGCTGCCAAGGATTTGCTAATATGCACGAGATCGACATCGCCGCACAGATTCTTCGCGCCGGACAAATCGAGGCCGAGCGCTGTCCCGGATCGCGGCTATCTGCCGTCAAAGTACAGATTGGTGTGCTCGCCGGCGTCGACGTGCATGCGCTCCGCTTTGCCTGGGACGTGCTCTCGCAGCAGGAAAACACGGTCCCACCGCGCTTGGAAATTGTCACCGTGCCGCGCCGCAACCTCTGTGAAGACTGTGGCGCAGAGTTCCCATCCGAGGCAACCGAGGCCGTTTGCCCCGTCTGCTCCAGCCGCAAATCCTTTCTGCTTGGCGGCGATGAACTACAACTGGCCTGCGTGGAGGTGGAAGAATGAGCACCGTCATTCCTGCAGAGAAAAAAGTTCTCAGCGAAAATCAACGCATTGCCAACCAACTACGCACCGGCTTCGAGAACAGGAATCAACTCTGTCTGAACCTGATCAGCTCGCCAGGCTCGGGCAAGACCACGCTGCTGGAAACCACGCTCGCTCATCTGCCGCAAACGGATCGTGTGGCTGTGCTCACCGGCGATTTGCAAACAGAAAATGACGCACGCCGACTTGCGGTCTACGGATTTCCGGTGCAGCAAATTGTTACCGGCGGCGTCTGCCACCTGGACGGACGCATGATTGAGCGCGCACTGGCGCAATGGCCGGATGCAGCGCACGATCTGCTCTTGATTGAAAATGTCGGCAACCTTGTCTGCCCCTCCAGCTACGATTTGGGCGAGGCGGCCAAGATCGTTCTGCTCAGCGTGACTGAAGGGGAAGACAAGCCGCTCAAGTATCCCTCCATCTTTGCCAAGGCTGCGCTGCTACTCATTACAAAAATTGACCTGCTTCCCTACGTTCCGCTCGACATGCACGCGATTGAGGCCAACGCGCGCCAAGTCAATCCTTCGATCGAGATCCTCGGCCTTTCCTGTAAAACCGGACAAGGCGTGGGCATGTGGCTGGACTGGCTGGCACGCCGTCGCGCTGCCTTGCTGGAGCCAACCCGCCCCACGGAGACATAGATGCTTACGCGCCGCCGCATTCACGTGGAAGGCGTGGTGCAGGGCGTGGGCTTTCGTCCGCACGTTTATCGCATTGCCACACAAAATCAACTCACCGGCTGGATTTGCAACACGCCGCGCGGCGTCAACTTGGAGGTGCAAGGTGTCAGCGAATCCGTCAGCGCGTTTTTGGATAGCCTGCGCACGCAGCCGCCACCGCTCGCCAGCATCACCGCCATCGCCAGCGAGGAAATTTCCTGCGTGCAGGAAAATGATTTCCGCATCCTGCAGAGCACCTCTGTCGGGGATGCACACACGCTCATCGCACCCGACAGCGCCACCTGCCCCGACTGCCTGCGCGAACTCTTCGACCCACGGGATCGCAGATATGGCTATCCGTTTTTAAACTGCACCCACTGTGGCCCGCGCTTCACCATTCTGCGCACCATTCCATACGATCGCCCCAATACCTCCATGCAGCCCTTTCGCATGTGCGCAGCCTGCCAGGCCGAGTATGACGATCCCGCCAACCGCCGCTTCCACGCCCAGCCCAACGCCTGCTGGCAATGTGGGCCGCAGTTGGCGCTGCTTGATGCCAACGGCAACGCAATCTCCGGCGACCCAATAGAGAAAACCATCGAGCAGCTGCGCGGTGGTGCCATCGTCGCCATCAAAGGCCTCGGCGGTTTTCATCTTGCCGTCGATGCCACGCAGCCAGAGGCTGTAGCTCGCCTGCGGGAGCGAAAGCATCGTTGGGAAAAACCGCTGGCCATTCTGGTCGCCGACGTTGCCGCGGCGGAACGCTTGTGCAACCTTGCGCCCGAAGAGCAAGCGTTGCTGGAATCGCCGCAGCGGCCTATTGTTTTGTTGCCGCGCAAATCCGACACCCCGATTGCTCCCCAAGTCGCACCCGGGACGCCGGAGCTGGGAATTTTTTTGCCCTATACGCCGGTGCAGCATTTGCTTTTGCATTCCGGTGCCTTCGCTGCACTCGTGATGACCAGCGCCAATCGCAGCGAGGAACCCATATGCATCGACAATGCCGAAGCCCTGTATCGACTGCGCTCCATCGCAGATTTTTTCCTGATTCACAACCGCGATATTCTCTTGCGTTGCGATGACTCCATCGTGCGCCGCACGCAACAACGCACAACGCTGCTACGCCGTGCGCGCGGCTTCGTTCCCTTGCCCATTCCACTGGCTTGCGAGCTGCCCAGCGTGCTGGCTGTGGGCGGTGAATTAAAAAATACAATCTGCCTGACGCGCGGACGTGAGGCATTTCTTAGTCAACATATCGGCGATTTGGAAAATCTGGCGGCATACGGATTTTTTGAAGAAACCATCGTACACTTGCAAAACATTTTGAAAATTACGCCACAGGCCATCGCCTGCGATTTACACCCGGAGTATTTCTCCACGCGCTGGGCCTTGCAACAACAATCCCTCCCCGTCTGCACCGTGCAACATCATCACGCGCACCTGGCCGCGTGCATGGCCGAGCATGCGCTGCCAGAGACAGCGCTTGGCATCGTGCTCGATGGCACGGGATATGGTACTGACGGCAACCTCTGGGGCGGAGAAATTCTGCTTGCCCACGGCACAAAGTTCGAGCGCAAAGCGCATCTCGCCTACACACCCATGCCCGGAGGCACACAGGCCATTCAAGAACCGTGGCGCATGGCAGTTGGTTTCTTGTCGCAGGGGCCAGAGGCTCAATACACCGAAGGCGTGGCGCGCCTGCAATCCTTGTACGGCGTCAACACGAGTGCGATGCGGCGCATGATTGAGCTGCGCCTGCGCTCCCCACTTACCTCCAGCTGCGGACGACTTTTTGATGCCGTTGCTGCCTTGATCGGCTTGCGCAGCACCGTTCGCTTTGAAGCACAAGCGGCCATCGAACTCGAAGCCATCTGCGCGCAGAGTGCCGACACCGCTGCCTATCCCTTCGAAATTCTTGCGGGCGATCCGCTGCAAATCTCCACGGTTCCTCTCTTCGGTGCGATTCTCGCAGACCTGCGCCAGCACCGCGCTCCCGCCATCATCAGCCGTCGATTTCACTTGGGCCTTGCGCGTGTATGGGCAGATGCCGCAGCATCCATTGCACAAACAGAGGGCAATCCGCCCATCTGCCTGACTGGCGGCTGCTTCCAAAATGTTTTTCTTGCCCATGCACTCGAAGACGAACTCCGACAACGTGGCTTGCGCGTCTATACCCACAGCTTGGTTCCAGCGGGCGACGGAGGCCTAAGCCTGGGACAAGCCTGGATTGCCGCGCAAACCATCCTATCCAAGACAGAGAGGGCTGCTTGAGCACACTCACTTCATCGCCGCAACGAATCGCCAACCGCACGGCGATCTATTCCCTGTTTTCACTTTTGACCTGCGTTAATCTGCTGGCCTGGTCGTGGGCCTGGCTGGCCTTTCACACACGCCCCGCGCTGATGGGCACCGCGCTGTTGGCCTGGGTTTTAGGTTTGCGTCATGCACTCGATGCTGACCACTTGGCCGCCATCGACAATGTGGTTCGCAAACAGGTACAGCGTGGCGAACGTCCCTTGGCAACGGGTCTGTTTTTTTCGCTCGGACACTCCACCATTGTTGTGGCGGCCACGGCGGCTATCGCGTTACTTACACTCTCCGCACATCGGCATTGGCATGCACTGCAAACCATTGGCCAAGTGGTGGGGACCGGAGTTTCGAGTCTGTTTCTATTTCTGCTGGCTGCAATGAATCTCGGCATTCTCCAGAATCTGTGGCAACAGATGCTTCGCCTGCGTGCGCAACCATCTTCGCAAACCATTCAGAACGAAGTGCTGCACTTCGAACTGCTCGGTGGCCCGTTGGTGCGCATCTTTGGCCCGGTTTTGCGCCTCACCAGAAAAAGTTGGCACATGTACTTTGTTGGATTTTTATTTGGACTCGGCTTTGACACGGCCTCGGAGGTGGCACTGCTTGTGCTTTCTGCGGCGCAGATCGCGCATGGCATTGGCTTTGCGCAGGTGATGACGTTGCCCGCGCTTTTTACTGCAGGCATGATGCTGCTGGACACTACGGACAGCGTGCTGATGACCCAAGCCTACGGATGGGCCTTGGTGCAGCCGCTGCGCAAGCTCTGGTACAACCTCACCATCACCGCCGCATCCGTGCTGATGGCTGCATTGATTGGTGGTATCGAAATCGCAGGACTGATTGGATATAAATTCGGACTTCACCATGGACTCTGGCACTGGGTGGCGTTGCTGAATGAAAATTTGACTGTATTCGGAGCCTGCGCGCTTGGTGTTTTTCTTTTGTGCTGGGGAGTGTCGGTTGCGCTGTTGCGGCAGCCGCTTGGAAATGTTTTTGGTGCGAAAGGGGGGACTTGAACCCCCACGGGTTGCCCCGCCAGATCCTAAGTCTGGTGCGTCTGCCAATTCCGCCACTTTCGCACAGAGGACACCATCGTCGCAGACACTTTGAGTCTACACGAGGCCCGGCAACCCAGCACGGGGATGGACGCAATCCAAACCCGCACGATACAGTGAAGGCGTCTGCAAAAAAATCTGGAGTTGCCCATGCGTCCTTTCCTTTGTCAAATCCGCCGCGGAGTCTTGTTGTGCGGTGCGCTTTTCTTGTGTGCCGTCCCGCTCTTGGCTCAATCCACCCTCACTGCCGCCACGCCGCCGATGGGCTGGAATAGCTGGAACCACTTTGCCTGGAATGTGACCGAGGCTGATGTGCGCGCCGCCGCGGATGCGATGGCTGCCAACGGTATGCGCGATGCAGGCTACGTCTACGTCAACATTGACGACACCTGGGAGGGCCAGCGCGATGCGCACGGCTTTATCCAGAGCAACAGCCGCTTTCCAGACATGAAGGCACTGGCCGATTATGTACACTCCAAAGGCCTCAAACTGGGCATCTATTCCTCGCCTGGCCCGAAGACCTGCGCCGGGTACGAGGGCAGCTATGGCCATGAGGAACAGGATGCAGCGACCTACGCAAAGTGGGGCATTGATTATTTGAAGTACGACCTGTGCAGCTATCGCGACATCATGCAAAAACAAGCGCCCGGCGACGAGCAGCAGCAGTGGAAGATGATGCAGCAGGCCTACGAGAAGATGCACCAAGCGCTGTTAAAGACACACCGGCCTATCGTCTATAGCCTGTGCCAGTATGGCTACAACGCGGTTTGGAATTGGGGGCCTCAGGTGGGCGGCAATCTATGGCGCACCACCGGCGACATCAAGGACACCTGGAACCGCATGACGTTGATCGGCTTTTCGCAGGCAGGTTTAGCCCAGTACGCAGGCCCCGGCCACTGGAATGATCCTGACATGCTGGAAGTGGGCAACGGAGGCATGTCGGATGATGAATATCGCTTGCACATGAGCCTGTGGTCCATGCTGGCCGCGCCACTGTTGGCGGGCAACGATCTCAGCAAGATGACCCCGGCCACGCGCGCAATTTTGCTGAACAAAGAAGTGATCGCTGTCGACCAGGATCCGCTCGGCAAACAAGGCGACCGCGTGAGAGCAACGGGGCCGTTTGAGGTGTGGGCAAAGCCACTTGCGCATGGGCAAAAAGCTGTGGCTCTTTTCAATCGCGGCACCACCGCCTATCCCATCACATTCCATTTGCGCCAGATTGGTTACAGCCATCCGGTACAGGCACGCGATCTGTGGGCGCACAAGGATGTGGGCCGGATTCAGGACTCCTATACTGCGATTGTTCCCAGCCACGGCGTAGTGATGTTGCGCTTGCACCCGTAGCGAGGAGAGACCCCGTATGGCGACGCTCTACAACAAAATTGCGAATCAAAGTCTGGAGCGACTGTCTGCGCTGAGTGATGGAGTCTTCGCCTTTGCCATGACACTGCTGGTGCTGGATCTGCGCCTGCCTGCGGTCTCACGCATACACTCGGAGCGCGATTTAATTCATGCTCTGGCCGGGCTTGCTCCGCAAATTTTGTTGTACCTGATGAGCTTCATCACTCTGGGAATTTTTTGGAATGGCCAGCAGACGCAACTGAACTACCTGGCCCGCAGCGACCGGCATCTGTCGTGGATTCATATTGCGTTTCTCTTTGCAGTCACGCTGGTGCCTTTTTCGACGCGCTTGCTGGCAGCATTCATCGGCTACCGCACGGCGCTGTTGCTTTATTGGCTGGATATTTTCTGGATGGGCGCAGTCCTGTATGCAAGCTGGAAGTATGCCCAGCATGCACTGCTGGTGCGCGACGATGTGCCTGCAGCGGTTTGCGCGGCCATTTGCAAGCGCGTGGTGATCGCGCAGTCGCTTTACGCGCTGGGCGCAGCCGCCTGCGTCTTCAATCCACGCTGGAGCATTGCCATCATCCTCGCCGTGCAGTTGAACTACGCGATTGCACCGCAGTTTTTGCAGCGTTCCCAAGCTTGAGAGGCGCTAAAACTACCAGAGCTTTCCGCTAGACGCATGGGTGTTGACGAGCCGGATATATTCTTTCGACTGAAATTTTTTTCCTGTGGATGCGCCGGACATATACCGCACCTTGCCGAAGATGGGTCGGTCAAACCATGGTCGGTCATGCTTGCCCACGATGGCCCAGGCGATGCCTGCGTAGCCGTTGGGGTCGCGTCCGTCGAGTTCGTAACGGTCGTTGAGCGAGACGGCGTAGGCATATGCCGTGGCCGGGTCGGGCGACCACTCTAAAATTTTCTTGGCCCAATACATGCGTAGATAGTTGTGCATCCAGCCGAAGTCCACCATCTGCCGCTGGGCGGCGTTCCATAGCTCGTCATGGGTTTCGCCGCGCTCCATTTGTTCCAGCGTGTAGAGCCAATCACGCCGGTCGCGTGCGTGTTCGGCCAAACTTTGTCGCGCCCAATTCTCCGCGCACTCTTCCGAATCATAGTGTGGATGGGTGCGCACAAAGTTGATGGCCAGCTCGCGCCAGACGATCAGTTCATTAAAGAAGGCGTCGCGCGCAGAGGCCAGCGCTGGATTTTTTTTTGCAGCGGCATCGACCGCCAGCGCAATCTCCAACGCACCGATATGGCCAAAGTGCAGATAGGGCGATAGACGGCTGGTGCCGTCGGTTTCTGGATGATTGCGTTGGGTTGCGTAATCGGCCAGCAAGTTTTTGACGAAGTATTGCAAGCGCGCCCGCGCGGCATGGGATCCACCGCGAAAGGATTCGACCGGGCCGATGCCGCGGTCCAGATTTTTCCATCCTGCGGTGATGTCGGCTGTGGTGGGGAAGCAGGAGAAATTCTTCGGGCGCGGCCAGGTGTGTTCCGCCTTGAGATTGCGCAGCGGGTGCAGATAGTTGGGCAATTCCCGGTAGAGCCGTGGCCGCAAAATGTACGCTCCATATTGCGCTTTGGGAAACAAGTTGCTGGGGACAATGGCATCGGCATCCACCGTCCAGTAGGGAATGCGCAGCCGCCGCGCGAGGGTTTTTCTCCAACGCTCTGGTTCGCGGCAGGGGTTTTCATCGCCGATCAAGAGCGCTGCATGGACCTCCTCCAGAAATGCTTCCAGCGAATTCTCCGGCGGTCTGCGTACGAAGAAGGCAATGTTGCGCTCGGCCAAGTCGGCTTCAATATCGGGCAAGCCTTGGTTCAGAAAAACGTAGTGCCGTAGATTCGCGCTGGGAAAGTTGGCAATGGCGGCAAAGTAAACCAGCAGTGGCAAACCCAGAGCATTGGCAACTTGGACCGCAACGTCGACGGCAGGATTGTTGAGGCCGCGCTGGGAACGCTGCATCCAGTAGACGACGCATTGGCCTCCGGGCGCTGGCGGGCCGCTACGGCGCACGGTGATGCGCGCATCGTCGGCGATGCGCTGCAAATCTGCGGGTACATGCGCGGACTGCGCAGAGAAAGGCTGCATGGTTCGCGGCATCCAGCGGCTAGAAACGCAACTCGAAGGGAGAAAATCCAATGGTTTTACTGGAGCGCTCCACCCAGAGGAAGATGGGATTTTTGCGGCCCTGTCCGTTAATGCCCACGCCAATGACTACGCCAGAACCATATTGACGGGAGACGAGAATCTGATGGCTATGGATGCGACCGTAATCGCTCGATGGTCCCCAGTCCGATTCAAACTGATGAAAGTCGTAGGGCTTGTAACGGTTGGGATGTTGCTGCCACTGGGGGTCATTATTCCAGAGCGCGTACGCCTGCGTGTAGTTTTGCGATTGCAAAGCGGAGAAGAAGCGATTGACGCGATGCTCCTCTGGCCAATTCCAGAAGTACCAACTGAAAGCGGCAATGATGGGGATGGCAATGAGGATTCCCACCAGAATATTGCGGCGCAATTTCGCCTTGCGCGCATCGTACGGCTTGGCGTCCATCAAGGTCATCATGGCGACTCCTATTGTAGTATGGGCGCGATGGATTCGGAGCACGACGCATGAGTGCCGCGACTATGGTTACTCCTGACGCAACTCAACGGCATCGACCAATGCGTAGTTTTCAACGGGGACAAAGGAGACAATGATTTTCCCCTGAGCGTTTGGCTCCAAGCCGTGGAAGGTTTTTTGCAGAGCGTGCGCAGGACCAGCCTCTTTGGCAATATCCAAATTGCGGATTAACGCGACGCCATTGCAATACACATCAAAGACGCGCTTGTTGGACGGGTCATTTTTGTCTGCGCTGACGCCAAAGTATTTTTCTGAGAAATGCAGGGTGAGCGCATATTTGCCGTGGTCTGCGGGCAAGGCATAGCTGAAGTTGCCATAGCGCTCGCCGGCATAGAGGCCGGGATCGTCAGTGCCGTTAATGACAACATTGTCTGCGGCCAAACGTCCTCCGCTGAAGTAGCGGTCCGGGAACCATTGGTTGCCGTTGCGGTCGGTGTAAAAGTTGTCCTGTGCGACCATGCGCAGCGTATGCAATCGTCCGGGGATTCCGGGAATGATCTCAATGGCATTGACCATCGGCGAGCCAATCACGCCCAAAAAGTTGAGATGGAGAAAGCCATCTGACGCAGGATGCACATTGCGAAAGATGCGAATGTCGGCGGTATCGGTACCGGCATCTGTAACAATGTCAAATTGATTCAAGAGCGGAGAGCCATTGAGCTGGACATTAAAGACGCGACTGTTTTCTCCGCCGCCCAGGGTATGCGTAGGCCCATAGGTAGTTTCGGCGAAGTAGAGATGCAGCTCATAGGTTCCGGGCTGCAGAGGGATATTGTAGGCAAACGTGCCGGAGCGAAACGTAAAGAAGAGATGCGGATCCCGCGTGCCTACGATATACCGCGCTGGGACCTCACTGGCAGCACCCCCAACAAAATCACGGTCACCCAACCAGACGTTACCATCCTCATCTCGATACATGGGGCGCGGGTACCCACAGCGAATGCGCACCGTGTCTGGCACCGGTGCTGGAGCAGCGGCTTTCGACAAAAGGGCTTTGGAAGATTTTGACGTCACGGGTGGACGATGATGCAGCGTCCAATAGAGTGCCCCCCCAGCGATGAAAACGCATACGGTCAGTACTGCTGCACTCCATCCAAAGAGTTGCCAGCGCCTACGGAACAAGCGCGCCGCCCCGTCAATAGGGGTTTGCGGCAGCGCCTCGACGGTCCGGGCGACAAACTCAGGCAGATATTTGCCCGTGGTGAGGATAATTTCCAGCCTCTGTGCCGCGCCTTCTTTGGCGTAATACTCCCGCAGTTTTTTTCTGAGT
Organism: Acidobacteriota bacterium; assembly: GCA_021798235.1. The sequence continues at coordinate 14,591 of JAJZMO010000349.1, forward strand.
CGGAAGATTTCAACACGAACGATGGAGTCCGAGGCCGGATCAAAGGAATCCGGACGATGAAAGACGTCCACGGCGATGGAGTATTCTTTGATTTCGTCGGAGGTTTTGTCGAAATATTTGTTGCAGACATATTCCAACAGTCTGCCGAGGCGGGGGCTTTTCTGAAAAGTTTTGGAAGCAAGCACCGCCCGCAACGTGGCACGTTGCTCTAGGAAGTCATCCTTGCCGGGATCGATATCTGGATCCGGGGTCGTCATATTGAAGCCATCTATCTCTCATGCTATCCACAAAGCTTGCCTCCCACCGACTGCGGCGAGGGAGATCCCAGCAAAGCGGACTGGTCTTCTACGTGTGCGAACTGGGAATCAGCAGAAGCAACCTTTGCATTCCGTGGATCAACGAAGGCCTTCAGTAGCGGAATTTCAGGCTGCAAACTGCGCATCGTTGCAGGTAAATTCTCGCCTCCACAAATGATTACCCTGTTACCGATCAATAAAAGACATCATTAGAATCAAGCCGATAGAAATGTAACATTTCTAAATCCAGAGAGCAACCCTGTTGTAACGGGATTTACGTTGCTAAGGATTCCTTCACGGCACTATAAACCAGCAGCGCTCCAAAAAGCTGAATCCGCAAGAAACGAAGGGCAATCACTTTGACAAGCAAACCAGTAACCCCACTTCTAGGAAGTATGCACCGTGCCGCGCGCAAGATTCTGCTCTGTGCAGGAATCTGCAGCGGCTTGATGGTCAGCGCGATCGCGCAGACCGTGACCGTTGGCGCCGGAAGTTATACAACCACGCTACCTGCGGGCGTCCATGTACCGCAGAGCCAAATTTATAACACAATGTCCGGGCCGATCATGACGCACAAGTTCTGGACGGCAAAGAACTGGTTTGCCACGAACTTGACCAGCAGTGGCGGGCCGTACAACATGGTTCCGCACCCGCTGGCCGTGCAAACGACCCCGTCAGGGTTGATGCTGGGCTTTGATGCAACGATCACGCAATATGGCAGCCCGGCGACAGCTTTTTATCAATCCGATGAAGACGATCTGACTTTGGGCGTGGCTGGCCTGAATGCCACCAGCGTCCCCGTAAGCGGAGCCACGGATTGGACGGTGGACTTTAACTTTGGCCCGATCACTACGCGCGTGGGCCGCGGCATGCCGTTCGTATACGCCTTTACCAACGGATCAAATCCGACGGTAACGTTTTCCGGACAGCCAACGGTCTTTGCCAACAATGGCAACATACTCGGCGTAAGCATTGCCAACAACAATTATGGGCTATTTTGCCCCACTGGTGGCACCTGGAGCGGCGTGGGCGGAACGGTGCTGACGTGTAACTTGCCCAGCGGCCATAATTACTTTTCTCTGGCGTTGTTGCCCAACCAGGCCGCATTGAGCACCTATGCACAATACGCATTCTCCTTCCCCACCAACACACAGGTGAGCTGGAATTACAACCAGAGCAGCAGCCAGGTAACGACGACCTACACCGTAACCACCCAGGCCGAGGAAGGCACGCAGACAGGCACTTTGATGGCTCTATACCCGCATCAATATGTCTCGCTACAGGGAACCATCAACACCAGCTACACCTACCCCAGCCCGGTGGGAACCTTGGAAGTGGAAGAGGGCACGTCGTTTACAACGGTCAACACCTATCCCGGTGTAATTCCGTTTTTGCCGCCTACGGGCAACTACGACACCGCCACCATGCAAAGCGATCTGAATAGCGTGGCCACGGAGACCAACCAATACAACATCACAGGCACGGACACGTATGACGTGGGCAAAGACTTGGCCCGCATTGCACATCTTCTTCCCATTGCCAGCGCAGTTGGAGATACGGCAGATTTCAACAGCCTGGAGACCAGCTTGGAAGGCGAGCTGCAGAATTGGTACAACGGCCCGGCCAATAACCAGACCACGAACGTCTTTTATTACGACAAAACCTGGGGAACGCTGATCGGTTACCCCTCTGCCTACGGAAGCGCCTCGACGCTCAACGACCATCACTTCCACTACGGCTACTGGATTCATGCGTCGGCAATCCTGGGACTCTTCAACCCCTCTTGGATCCAAACCAGCAGCTGGGGCGGCATGGTGAACATGCTGGCGCGCGACATCGCCACCCCGGTACGCAATGACACCATGTTCCCGTTTCTGCGTCACTTTGACGTCTATGCCGGGCACTCATGGGCATCCGGGCAGGCTCCGTTTGGCGATGGCGTCAATGAAGAGTCCAGCTCGGAGGCCGTCAATGCGTGGACGGGCTTGATTCTGTATGCAACGGAGACGGGCAACACGCAACTGCGCGATGCCGCCATCTGGATGTATACGCTGGAAACCAATTCCGTATTTGATTACTGGTTCAATGACGGCCCCATTGCGACCTTCCCCTCCGGATTCCCGCGTGTTGCCATTGCCAACATCTTTGACGACAAGGGCGATACCGGCACATGGTTCAGCGGACAGATCGAAATGGAACATGGCATTGAATTTCTGCCATTCCATGGCGGCTCCCTGTACTTGGGGCGCGACCCAGCCTATGTGCAAAAGAATTTGGCCGAGGTAACCAGCTTCGATGCCAACGCATTTTCCCCCAGCAGCACCAACTGGCCGGACTTGATGGAAGAGTATGAAGCCTTCTATGACCCCACCACGGCCATTTCTCAATGGACCAACACCAGCTTTGTTTTCGACGGAGAGAGCAAGGCGCACCAGTACTACTGGCTGCAGAACTTGCAAACATTAGGGCAGGTGGATGAGAGCGTAACAGCGGATACCCCGCTCTATGCCGTGTTCAACAACAATGGATCGTTGACCCACGTTGCCTACAACACGACCACATCCAGCGCAACGGTAACCTTCTCGGATGGGACCGTCTTCAGTGTTCCAGCGGGAACACTGATGTCAGAAAAAGGAACGCTAACGACCGGCCCGGGAACCACCAGTGGGACCAGTGGCAGCGGCGGTGGCGGCAGCACCGAAGCTCCATTCGGCGGCACGCCTGCGACGATTGCGGGCACGGTGATGGCCGAAAACTACGACACGGGTGGCCAAGGGGTTGCCTACAACGTAGCCTCAATCAACGGGTCGGATAATGCCTATCGCTCCGATGGCGTCGATCTGGAATTGTCCTCAGCTCCTGCAACCGGCAACGATATTGGCTGGACGGCTGCTGGACAGTGGTTCCGGTATACGGTCAACGTGTCCACGGCAGGAACCTACACGGTCTCCTTCTTGGTTGCTGGCGGCGGCGGAGCTGCAGTGGCCGATGCCTTCCATCTCTCCAACGCGGCGGGAACGAATCTGACGGGAGCCGTCGCCGTCCCCAACACGGGCGGCTGGCAAGCCTGGACGACGGTGACGGCGACCGTCACATTGCCCGCAGGCGTACAGACGCTGACGCTGAATCAGGATGCTGGCGGCTGGAACATCAACTCGATGACCTTTGCGGCAGTGGCACCAAACTGCAGCTCCGCACCGAGCGCACCGACAGGACTTGCCGCCTCTGGTACCAGCAGCAGCGGAACGAGCCTAACTTGGACGGCCGACACGGCTCCATCCAACTGCTCGATCAGCAGCTACACGGTGCTTGAGAATGGCAGCTCGGTGGGAACGGCAACGGGGACTTCGTTTGCCGTAACTGGACTCTCGGCTTCCACCACCTACAGCTTTACCGTGGAAGCAACCGATGCCGCTGGCACCTCGCCCGCGAGTTCGGTTCTGACCGTAACCACGCCTGCGGCTAGCAGCACCGAGGCTCCGTATGGCGGCACGCCTGCTGCGATTGCGGGCACGGTGATGGCGGAGAACTACGACACGGGAGGCCAGGGAGTTGCCTACAACGTGACCTCGATCAACGGGTCGGATAATGCCTATCGCTCCGATGGCGTCGATCTGGAATTGTCCTCAGCTCCTGCAACCGGCAACGATATTGGCTGGACGGCTGCCGGACAGTGGTTCCGGTACACCGTCAACGTCGCCACGTCTGGGACGTACACGGTCACCTTCCTGGTCTCCGATGGCAGCGGGGCTGCAGTTGCCGATGCCTTCCATCTCTCCAACGCGGCGGGGACCAACCTGAGCGGCGCCGTCGCCGTTCCCAACACGGGCGGCTGGCAAGCCTGGACAACCGTGACGGCGACCGTCACATTGCCCGCAGGGGTGCAGACGCTGACACTCAATCAGGATGCAGCAGGCTGGAACATCAACTCCATGGCCTTTGCGTTGAATAGCGGCAGCAGCGCCTACAACGTAAATGGCATCTACACCGACGGCACTTCGTTCACGACCGGCGGATTGGACAACGACGGCTACGCCTACTCTTCCAGCCAGCTGGGCACGACGCTCTCCTGGAGTGGTTCCACCTTCACCTTCGGCACGCCGAACGTGCCGGATGTCTACAGCAGTGAGACGATCCCGCTAACTTCGGGTCAGTACAGCACGTTGCAGTTGCTGGCGACGGGCGTCAACGGTGACCAGGCTTCGCAGACGTTCACCGTCACATACACCGACGGCACGACTACGACGATTACCCAGAGCCTGAGCGACTGGTTCACCCCGCAAAGCTACACGGGCGAATCGATCGTGAAGACGATGACCTATCGCGATACGAGTGCGGGCACGACGAGTGCCGGATCTCCCAATCTCTACGGGTACTCGTTCTCGATCAACAGTGCAAAGACCGTGCAGAGCCTCACATTGCCCAACAACAGGAATGTGGTTGTACTGGCCTACGCACTGGTGGCACCGGCGTCCAGTACGACCTCTGGATCGACGTCCATCAGCGCCGGCGGGCCTGCTTCTGGCTCCTTCGTCGCCGACACGGATTACAGCGGCGGGACGACGGCTTCCACCACGGCAACCATCGACACATCGTTGATCTCCGCACCGGTACCGCCGCAATCCGTCTTCCAGAATGAACGGCAGGGAGTGGTCACGTACACACTTCCCGGGTTCACGCCGGGGGCAGCAGTGGCTCTGAATCTGTACTTTGCCGAAATCAACAATACAGCGGCAGGGCAACGGCAGTTCAACGTCATCATCAACGGCAACACGGTATTGACGAATTTTGATATTTTCGCCAATACCGGAGCTGCAAACAAGGCCATCCAACAGAACTTCTCTGCGACGGCCAACAGCAGTGGTCAGGTGATCATCCAGCTTACGACCGGTAGCGCAGGGCAGCCGCAAATCTGCGGCATCACTGCCACCGGAGCGTAGGCCGCAAGGAAGCACAGGGCCAGGGCACAGGTCTGCATCCACAAGGTGCAGGCTTGGCTCTGGCCCCATTTTTTTTTGCGGAAACACCCGACAACTTGCCGACAAACTTCTCCATCGCTTGGTGCGGATTGCTGCATGTCTCCGCCTGAAGATTCCTGCAGAAAGCAGACGGCCACGCTTACAATTCAGCTTTACAACTTCTCGCCAGACGCGGGCAATACCCAAGGAGACCCATGCAGCCATACAACCGCAACTGTCAACAGAGGTTTCCATGGAGAATCAAGGCCTGCGGTGCAACGTTGCTGCTTCTTTGCTGCACGGCAACAGCTTTGCCCGCAGCCGCAAACGCAACGCCAGATTTTGGTCCGAATGTACTGCTGATTCGTCCCGATCTTCCAGCGCAGGAGATGCAGCAAAAGATCGACCATATCTACGCGCTGCAACAACACAATGAATTTGGGGCCCAGCGAACGGCAATCCTATTTTTGCCGGGGACGTACCACGTAAATGTTCCCCTTGGGTACTACACCGAGGTGTTGGGTCTGGGAGCCTCTCCCGATGCCGTACAGATCACCGGAGCGGTACACGCCGATGCCAGCCTGGACAACAACAATGCGACGACAACCTTCTGGAGAGCGGCTGCGGGACTTTCAGTGCAGCCAACGGGTGGGACAATGCAATGGGCGGTTTCGCAAGGAGCACCCTTGCGCCGAATGCACATTCGCGGCGACCTGGTACTCAACCAACACAATGGCTGGGCCAGTGGCGGATGGATGGCAGATGATCGAGTGGATGGCTCGGTGAACTCTGGAACGCAGCAGCAGTGGATTGCGCGCAATAGTGCTTGGAAGCAATGGAACGGATCGAACTGGAACATGGTCTTTGTTGGGGATCTGCATGCTCCAAGGGGATCGTGGCCGAAGCCTGCGTACACAAGCGTTGCCACCACGCCGGTGGTTCGCGAAAAACCATTTTTGGAGATCAATGGTGCTGGGCAATATGAAGTCTGCGTGCCTGCACTGCGCCATAACAGCGCAGGCATCTCTTGGAAAGCAGGCACTACGCCGGGGCGCAGGATTCCATTGAGTCACTTTTATTTGGCGCAGGCTGGGCGCGATACGGCGGCAAGCATCAATGCACAGTTGGCACAGGGCAAAGACCTGCTATTCACGCCGGGGATCTACAAGCTGACAGACGCGATCCACGTGGAACGCGCGGGCACGGTCGTGCTGGGTTTGGGATTCGCCACTTTGCAACCCATGCGCGGAGCGCCAGCCCTGACAACAGCGGATGTGGATGGCATTACCATCGCTGGCATTCTTGTCGATGCAGGCCCGCATCTTTCTCCCGTGCTGCTGCAAGTGGGGCCGGATGGAAGCAGTACGCGACACATCAACAATCCCATCGTGTTGCACGATGTATTTTTTCGTGTGGGCGGGGCCGGGGCTGCGCGAGCTGGGATCAACTTAAAAATCAACAGCGCGGACACGATTGTTGATCACACATGGATTTGGCGCGCAGACCATGGCAGAGGAATCGGCTGGCAGAGCAATCCGAGTAAAAATGGCTTGGTGGTCCAGGGCAGCCATGTGACGATCTACGGATTATTCGTGGAGCACCATCAGCAATATCAAGTTCTTTGGAATGGCAATGCTGGGCGGACGTATTTCTATCAATCCGAAATCCCCTATGATCCTCCGAACCAAGCCGCGTATCGTAGCGCACCGAACACAAAGGGCTGGGCATCGTACAAAGTAGCCGACTCCGTCATTGACCATGCTGCATGGGGACTGGGAATTTATAGTGTCTTTACGAATTCAGGAGTCGATTTGGGCGATGCCATCGAGACTCAAACCGGTGCCCATATCTGCATGCGGGACATGATCACGGTGGCATTGGGCAATCATGGAGGCATTGATCATGTTGTGGATGCCGTGGGCGGATCTACATCGATTCAGCCGCGGAGAAATCCCACCGTGCAAAGCTATCCATGCAAGCGGTAAAATGCAGCCCGACGGCTGCCGCCGCCAAGGATGTGTGATGAAAAAAAATCTGTGCCCCGCTTTGCTCCTCGCTTTGGGGTCCTTGCTGCACGCACAAAGCGTTCCTGTTGTCCGCCCGCAGATCACCGGCATCTCCCATGTGGGCCTAGTGGCGCAAAGTCTGCGCGCCGATGAAAAATTTTACGATCAAATGCTCGGCTGGTCGGCAGCGCCTTCACTGGAATCCCCCGGCGGCCTGCGTTTTTACGGCACAGCAAAGCAGTGGGTGGATGTTGCACCCGCAACCAGGCCTTCGGATCCGCCTTTCAACCACATCGCTTTTGCCACCACGAACGCCGAGCAGATGCGCCGCTACCTGGCCGCACACGGCGTTCCTGTGCCAGCGTCACTTACACATTGGAAGGATGGCAGCCTCAGTTTTCGCGTACACGACCCGGAAGGCAATCTGGTCGAGTTCCTCCAAGCTGGCACGAAGCCAACGCACCTCGTCGCCAATCCCCGCTCCATCAGCTCGCGCATCATTCATGCGGGCTTTGTGGTGCATAGCGCGCCCGCAGAGGATGCCTTCTATCGCAAGCTGCTCGGCTTTCGTCTGTACTGGACGGGCGGGATGCACGATGGCGTGACGGATTTCTTCTCACTCCAGGTGCCGAACGGCACCGATTGGATCGAGTACATGCTGCATGTGCCCGCCAACGCAAGCCATCAACAACTGGGAGTGTCCAACCACTTCTCCCTTGGGGTTGTCGACATGCAGGTCGTGGCCAAGATGCTCGCCGCACGCGGTTGGAAGCCGAACGCTGGCTCGCGTGTGCAAATGGGCCGCGACGGAAAATATCAACTCAACATTTATGACCCGGATCAGGTGCGCATTGAATACATGGAGTTTACCCCCAAGGAAAAGCCCTGCTGTGCTCCCTTTACCGGCCCCCACCCCCAGCCATAACACCATGGCCCTACGTGCTCCCCGTACCTCTGTGGATAAAAATGTGACGGGGAGCACAAATTTCTTGTAACTATTTTCCCGTTTCCAGTATCTTGGTTCACTAGACGCCGATTGACCGCTTGCTTGCGGTACGGCCACTTCAATCAGGAGAACCAAACAAATGACGAAGTCTATGAAGTCGATGCTGCTTGCCGCCGCTGTTACCGGAATGATCA
>JAJZMO010000310.1 GCA_021798235.1 Acidobacteriota bacterium
GCCACCGGTTTGGTCATGCGCAAAGAAAAGCTGCTCGCTCCCGTGCCGGAGCCATCCTCTGTTTCCAAGTAGTGCCTGTACGGGCGGGATGCAACCATCGCGGCGATCCTATTACAGGATCGCCCGCTGCTATATGAGTGCAATGCCAGGGAAGACGGTCTGAAGCAAGCATGATTGGTTTTTTGGAACAAATTCGGCGCAGAGTGGTCGTCTACGACGGTGCCATGGGCACCAACATCCAAAAATACGACCTCTCCGTGGACGACTATTGGGGCAAAGAGGGCTGCAATGAGCTGCTCGTCCAAAGCCGCCCCGACGTCATCCGCGCCATTCATGCCAGTTTTTTTGAAGCCGGTTGCGACGTGGTGGAGACCAACAGCTTTGGCTCCTCGCGCATCGTGCTGGCAGAGTATGACCTGCAAGATCAAGTCCGCGAGTTGAACATTGCCGCCGCACGCCTGGCCCGCGAAGTGGCCGCGCAATACTCCACGCCGGATCATCCGCGCTTCGTCGCTGGTTCCGTCGGCCCCACCACCAAGCTGCCCTCGCTCGGCCACATCACCTATGACGCCATGGCCGAAACCTACCGCGAGCAATTCGACGCGCTCATCGAAGGCGGCGTCGATATTCTGCTCATCGAAACCTGTCAGGATTTGCTGCAGGCCAAAATCGCGCTCGCCGCCTGTGAGGACTCCATGCGCGCCGCAGGCAAGCGCCTGCCCGTGCAGGTGCAGGTCACCTTGGAGGCCACCGGCACCATGCTGCTCGGCAGCGAGATCGGCGCGGCCCTGGCCGTGTTGGAGTGCTTCCAGCCCGACATTATTGGACTCAACTGCGCCACCGGCCCGGCAGAGATGCACGACGCCGTGCGCTTTCTCTGCGCCAACGCGACTTGCCCCATCAGCGTGCTGCCCAACGCCGGCCTGCCGCAAAACGTTGGCGGCCACGCGCATTACACGCTGACGCCGCAGGAGCTGGCGCGCGCGCACAAACAATTTGTCGAAGAGTATGGCGTTCGCGTTGTGGGCGGCTGTTGCGGCACCACGCCTGAACATCTGCGCGCCGTGGTGGAAGCTGTGCGCGACGTTCAACCTGCGCCGACCAACGCCAGGCCGCAAAGCGTCGCTGCCAGCGCCTACTCCGTTGTTCCATTGGAGGTCGACGGCCAGCCGGTCATCGTCGCCGAGGAGATGAACACCACCACGCGCGTCGAGCACTTCCGCAACATGGTGCGCGCCGGTGATTATGACGGCATTCTCGCGCTGGCCAAAAAACTCAGCGCAGAAGGCTCGCAGATGCTCGACCTCTGCTGCGCCATCGTCGGCGAAGATGAAAACGCGTACATGTGCTCGATCCTGGAAAAGATCGCCACGCGCGTGCCTGCGCCCATTCTGGTGGATTCGACTGAAGCCGATGTCATCGAGGAAGCGCTCAAGCGCATTCCCGGCAAGCCCATCATCAACTCCATCAATTTGGAAGATGGAGAAAAACGCACCTCGCGCGTGCTGCCCATGGCCCGGCGCTATGGAGCCGCCGTCATCGCGCTCACCATTGACGAGGACGGCATGGCGCTTACAGCGAATAAAAAGCTCGCCATCGCTCAGCGCATCCACAAGCTGGCCACGGAAAAATATGGCCTGCGCGCGCACGACCTCATCTTCGATCCGCTCACGCTGCCCATCTCCACCGGGCAGGAGGACTATCGCACCGCAGGCATGGAGACGCTGGAGGCCGTGCGCCTCATCAAACAGGAATTGCCCGAGTGCAAGACCATCCTCGGCGTCAGCAACATTTCCTTTGGTTTGTCGGCCTATTCGCGCCGCGTGCTGAACAGCGTTTTTCTGAAGGAGGCGGTCGATCGCGGCTTGGACGCGGCCATCGTCAACTACTCCAAAATTTATCCACTCTACAAAATTCCTGATGTGGAGGTGGACCTGGCACGCAAGCTCATCTTCCGCGATGAGAGCAACGGCGATCCGCTCCAGGTCTACATGGCCCACTTTGCCGGTGGCCAGAAAAATGCCGAGGCTTCCACCGCCGATGCCGACGCAGCGCTACCGCTGGAAGAAAAATTGAAGCAGATGATTATCCGTGGCGAGCGCACCATTGGCGCGGGCGCGGAAAAATTGTCCTTGGTCGATGTTCTGGAGCAGGCGCTCGAGCGCTACTCTCCGCTCGATCTGATCAACACCGTGCTGCTGGACGGCATGAAGACCGTCGGCGAACTCTTTGGCGCGCGGAAAATGCAACTGCCATCCGTGCTCGACTCCGCTTCAGTCATGAAGGCCGCCGTGGCCCATTTGGAGCCGAAGATGGAACGCGTCGAAGGCTCGCAAAAAGGCACCATCGTGCTGGCCACCGTGAAGGGCGACGTGCATGACATCGGAAAAAATCTGGTGGACATCATCCTCTCCAACAACGGCTACAAGGTCGTCAATCTCGGCATCAAGCAGCCGTCGGATTCGATTCTGCAGGCTGCCGAAGAGCACAAGGCCGACGCCATTGGCCTCAGCGGTCTGCTGGTAAAAAGCACGCTGGAGATGAAGTATGTCATTCAGGACTTACAGCGTCTGCAAAAATCCACGCCCGTCATTTGCGGCGGCGCGGCGTTGACTCGCAAATATGTTGAGGACGATCTGCGCAAGGAGTATTCCTCCTCGGTCTTTTACGCAGAAGATGCTTTTGCCGGCCTGCATGTGATGAGCGATCTGACCACGGAAGATGAATCCGTGCGCGAAGAGCGCCTGCGCGAAGGACGCACCGTGCGCACCTTCCAGAAAAAAGATGAAGCCACTGCGCAGGCAGCAGCCCTGGCGGAGCTGCCCGTCAGCACGCAGCGCTCAGCCATTGTGCAGGATGTTGCGGAGATTCCGCAGCCGCCATTTTACGGCGTGCGCGTGGCGCGGGACTTTGACCTCGACCATCTTTTTGGCTACATCAACGAGACGGCGTTGTTCAAAAATCAATGGCAGTTGAAGACTGCCTCCGCCACCGACTACGCGCGCTTGGTCGAAGAAAAATACAGGCCCACGCTGCGCGAGCTTATGGACGAGGCCAAGTCGCAGGGCTATCTGGAACCGAAGGCCGTCTATGGATATTTCCCCTGCAACAGTGACGGCAACGACGTCATTATCTACAACCCAGAAGCCGCCACCGACGCCGCCAGCAAACGCGAGCTGCTGCGCATCACCTTTCCGCGCCAACGCGAGGGCCGCTTGCTGAGCATCGCTGACTTTTTCTCGCCCGTTGCCTCGGGCCGTTTGGATGTCATCGGCTTTTCCGTGGTCACCATTGGCCATCGCGCCAGCGAAGTGACCAAGCAACTTTTCGACAGCGGCGACTTTACGAAATATCTCTACGTCCATGGCCTCAGCGTGGAAACCGCCGAGGCGCTGGCGGAGTGGATGCACAAACGCATGAGAGAAGAACTCGGTATCGCGCAAGAAGATGCCAGCGAAGTGCGCGATCTCTTCCATCAGAAATATCGCGGCTCACGCTACTCGTTTGGCTATCCTGCCTGCCCAAATCTGGAAGACCAGACAAAAATCTTCGCGCTGCTGCGCCCGGAAGAAACAATCGGCGTGCGTCTGACGGAAGGTTTCCATCTGGAGCCGGAGCAAAGTACGGACGCCCTGATCGTGCATCATCCACAGGCAAAATACTTTGTTGTATAAAGTACTTTATTTTTCCAAGCATTTTATCCGTTGCAACAGGCATTGGCGCAATTTCCGCCGCAGCTCTGAATACTGAAATTAACGTTTCGATATTCAGGAGCCAT
>JAJZMO010000009.1 GCA_021798235.1 Acidobacteriota bacterium
GTCAGCGGCTTGTCCAGCGGATAGGCCGAGCCGACTTCAATCTTGATCTGCTCGGCGGTGCGTTCGCCCACCAGCAGGTTGTACTTGCGCTTCAGATAATTCATGATGGCTTCGTCGAGCTGGTTGCCCGCCATGCGCACCGAGCGCGAGTAGACGATGCCAGAGAGCGAGATGACGGCGATGTCGGAGGTGCCGCCGCCGATGTCAACCACCATATTGCCGCCCGGCTCCGTAATGGGCAGTCCCGCGCCGATGGCGGCCACCATGGCCTGCTCCACCAGATACACCTCGCTGGCCTTGGCGCGATAGGCGGAGTCTTCGACCGCGCGCTTTTCCACCTGCGTGATCTCTGACGGCACGCCGATCACGATGCGCGGATGCACCAACATCTTGCGCCCGTGCGCTTTTTGGATGAAGTAATTCAACATCCGCTCGGTGACCTTGAAGTCGGCGATGACGCCATCCTTCATCGGCTTGATGGCGACGATGTTGCCAGGCGTGCGGCCCAGCATCTCCTTGGCCTCTTTGCCCACGGCCTCCACTTCGCCGGTGACTTTGTTGATGGCCACGATCGACGGTTCATTGACGACAATGCCTTTGCCGGCGGCGTAGACGAGCGTGTTGGCCGTGCCGAGGTCAATGGCCAAGTCGCTGGAAAAAAGGCTGAAGAGCGAGCGCAGATTGTGTCCGCGCGCAAACCGAGATTGAAAACCGTTCGAAGACATGAATATCCGATTGATCCTAAGGCAACGTTGTGAATGTCCATTGTACGGCTAATCACGGGGCTTTGTGCGGGCTTTTGCAAGAGAAATCCACAAAATGGGAATCATTTTTGAACTGGCAGGCTCTTCGGGACGCATCGAGCGCATAGACCGGGGAAAAGCGCGGTGCCCCAGCCGCCAGTTGCGGTATGCTCAGGGGTTCAGGCGCGCGCGGCACGGCAGCGTGCGGCACGGTGCGCAAACAGGGGGCGAACGATGACGGCAGAGCGGTATTCCAACTGGATTGGCGGCAAGGCACGCGCAGCGCAGGGGCGCGCGTATTTCGAGAACCGCAACCCCGCCGACACGCGCGACGTGGTGGGCCATTTTCCAGCCTCCGACCGGCGTGACGCGGAAGCAGCCATCGCCGCGGCTAAGACGGCTTTCGATGGCTGGCGGCTGACGCCGGCACCCAAACGCGCCGAGATTCTCTTCCGCACCGGCGAGTTGCTGACCCAGCGCAAGGAAGAATACGCCCGCCAGATGACGCGCGAGATGGGCAAGGTGCTGGCCGAGACGCGCGGCGATGTGCAGGAGGCCATCGACACGGCCTATTACATGGCGGGCGAGGGTCGCCGCCTCTTTGGCCAGACCACGCCGTCAGAACTGCGCGAAAAATTTGCCATGAGCGTGCGCATGCCGGTCGGCGTTTGCGCGCTGATTACGCCGTGGAATTTCCCCATGGCCATTCCGTCGTGGAAGCTCTTTCCGGCGCTGGTGGCGGGCAACACCTGCATATTGAAGCCCGCCGAAGACACGCCGCTGTCGGCGCACAATCTGGTGCAGACGCTGGTGGACGCCGGGCTGCCGCCGGGCGTGGTGAACGTGGTGCATGGCCTGGGGCCAGAGGCAGGCGCGCCGCTGGTGGAGCACCCGGATGTGCGCGCCGTCAGCTTTACCGGATCGAGCGAAGTGGGCCGCTGGGTCGGCCAGCGTGCTGCGGCACACAACAAACCCTGCTCGCTCGAAATGGGCGGCAAGAACGCAATGATCGTGCTCGAAGATGCGAATCTTGACCTAGCCGTGGAAGGCGCGCTGTGGGGAGCCTTTGGCACAACGGGCCAGCGCTGCACGGCGACCAGCCGCATTTTGCTGCACAAAAAAATCGCGCAAAAATTTACGGATCGCTTGGTCGAGCGCACAAAAAAACTGCGCGTCGGCAACGGACTTGATCCCACAGTGCAGGTGGGGCCGCAGATCAACGCGCAGCAGGTGGAGACCAGCCAACGCTATGTGCGCTATGCGCTGGCTGAAGGCGCAACGCTGCGGACCGGCGGCGGCGTGCTGCACGGAGCAGAACTTGCGCACGGGCATTTTTTTGCGCCCACGGTGTTGACGGGCGTGCAGCCTGCCATGCGCATCGCGCAGGAAGAGGTCTTCGGCCCGGTCGTCTGTCTGATGGAAGTGGGCAGCTTTGCCGAAGCCATCGCTGTGGCCAACGATGTTCCCTATGGGCTTTCGACGGCGCTCTACACGCGCGATGTAAACCGCGCCTACGCAGCCATGCGCGATCTGGATGCGGGCATCACCTACATTAACGCGCCGACAATTGGAGCCGAAGTACACTTGCCCTTTGGCGGCGTCCAACAAACCGGCAACGGCCACCGCGAAGGCGGCACCGGAGCCATCGACTTTTACACCACGTGGAAGACGGTTTACGTGGATTACTCCAACAAATTGCAGCGCGCGCAGATCGACTGAAGCGCGCAGGAGACAGGATGATCATTGGTGTTCCCAAAGAAGTGAAGGATCACGAAAGCCGCGTGGGCATTACGCCTGCAGGCGTCAAAGCTCTGGCCGATGCCGGGCACAAGGTGCTGGTGGAAACCAAGGCGGGCGAAGAGTCGGCCTTTACGGATGACGAATATCAGGCGGCGGGCGCGGAGATTGTCGGCTCGGCGCATCACGTTTGGGGATTGGCGGAGATGGTCGTCAAGGTCAAAGAGCCAATCGAAAAAGAGTATGGATTTTTCCGCGAAGGATTGGTGCTCTTCACCTATCTGCATCTGGCTCCAGCGACGGCGCTGACGGAAAAGCTGCTGGCGAAAAAAGTAACGGCCATCGCGTATGAGACGATCCGCGATCAACACGGCGCGCTGCCGCTGCTGACGCCGATGTCTGAGGTGGCCGGGCGCATGTCGGTGCAGGTGGGCGCAACATACTTGGAGCGTGAGCGCGGAGGCCGCGGCATTTTACTGGGTGGCGTTCCGGGCGTGCCCCCGGCGCATGTCTGCGTGATTGGCGGCGGCATCGTGGGCACGAATGCGGCGCGCGTGGCCCTGGGCATGGGCGCGAAGGTGACGCTGGTGGACAAGAATCTCAACCGGCTGCGCGAGCTGGACGACATCTTCCATGGCCGCATCTCCACGCTGGCCTCGAATGCCTACAACATTGCCCGCGCGGTGCAGCAGGCGGACTTGGTGATTGGCGGCGTGCTGGTGCCCGGCGCGGCTGCGCCGAAGATCGTCACCCGCGCGATGATCGCCAAGATGAAGCGCGGCGCGGTCGTGGTCGATGTAGCCATTGATCAGGGCGGCTGCATCGAAACCGCGCGGCCCACCACGCACAGCGATCCAGCCTTTGTGGTCGATGGCGTGGTGCATTACTGCGTGACGAACATGCCTGCGGCCGTGCCGAACACCTCCACGCTGGCGCTGACGAATGCGACCTTTGCCTACGTGATGAAGCTGGCCGAACACGGGCCACGCGCGGCGATTCAATCCGACGCCGGATTGAGCCAGGGCGTGAACACGTATGCGGGCACGCTGACCTGCAAACCCGTGGCCGAGTCGCAAGGCAAACCGTGGCAGCCCGTGGCCGAGGTGATTAGCGCAGCATAGGGAATCTTTGAACAAGTCTATGTTTTGAAGGGGACGGGCTTCAGCCCGTCCGTACGTCCAAGCGTTGCGGTGCGGCTTTAGCCGCTGAGGAAGCGATGAGCACTGGTTCAGAGTTTCCTTAGAGTCATCTTCACCTGCAAAAGAAAATGGCGCAGCC
>JAJZMO010000153.1 GCA_021798235.1 Acidobacteriota bacterium
AGCGTAAAGCCGTACAATTGCGGTTGTTACACCTTCCAAGCCGGGATGGCGGAACTGGCAGACGCAGCGGACTCAAAATCCGCCGGCCCTTGCGGCCGTGGGGGTTCGACCCCCCCTCCCGGCACCACTCCTAAGCCTATTTGCAATCAATAGCTTGTGGATCAGCGTGCTCTTTCGAGGCAAAATTTGTGCCCAAAGTGTGCCCAGATTGTGCCCAAGCTTCCCCTCACCGGCATCATGACGACGCTTCGGCCGGATCAGATTCATCTGGACGGGGCTCTACTTATTGTGGCTCTCTTCAAGGAAATCGCCGTGACTTATGTCTCCTGAAGATGACGCTACGCACGCCGGGAGAAAACGCGGAGGAATTCAAGAGGGTCCATAGCCAACATCCTCCGCTGGATTGAGAGCGCACAACTGCTGGCAGAAGATGCCTTTCATCGATTCGCTCTTGAGCCTCGCGGTGGTAGAGGAGCATTTAGATGCTGCAGTTTTCCGATCTCTGATTCCGAGGGCGTTGAAGTGAACAAATCTGCGGTTTGTGAGAGGCCGGGATGGACCGCGGGACGTGTTGAGAAATTTCCGGTCGTCGAGCATGCCCGCACCCTTCGGGGCTCTTATGGCAGGTATACCGAATACGAATATAGCCTGTCTCAGATTCTGGAGGTCCAGAAGTCACCGGCACGGCGCAAAGAAGCGGCAAAATATCTGAAAGTCCCAACTGAAGACCTGGATGGTCGAATCGCGGAGATCTATGCCAAGCGAGAGGCCGATCACGCCGTCGCCGTTGCAAGAGCTGCCGCAGT
This sequence comes from Acidobacteriota bacterium, assembly GCA_021798235.1. The sequence continues at coordinate 807 of JAJZMO010000153.1, forward strand.
CTCGGAAGAATTGAAGGCGAAGATTCGATTATGCCGCGCTAGGATTCCCTATCTCATCTTTTCCGAGTTTCAACGCCGCCAGAGTTCCCGAAGCCGCTACGATCAGGTCATGGAAGAAGAAGAGCGTCCTTAGCGCATTTCACCGCGCTGGCAGCGTACTGGCTGCCAGCCTAGAAGCGCACCCGATGGAAGCTATACACGATGCCCGTGCTCAGATGAATCGCGTTGAGATTGGCGCGTCCACCTTCGGTGGGCTGCGGCGGTCCGAAGTTGACATGCACATACTGGTAGTCGACCTGGAAGATGCGCAGCCGCAGGTGTCCGTGCAAGAACGGCGTGCGGTAGTCCAGCCCGCCGCCTGTTGTCAGCAGCACACCCCAGTGCTCGGGGTTGTAGAAGTAGCTCGAACCGTTGTTGATGGAAGCTTCGTTCGGTCCCGTCAGCCCCACTGTGCCCAGCAGCACATGCGCAAACGGCACCATGCCCTGAAGCTTTGGATAACGCGCGATGATGCCGCCGGAGAAGCTGCGCATGCCGTCGTTCGAGGTCTGCACGGAGCGTGTCGCCTCGAACTGCGCCCCTAAATAGGGATCGAAGTAATAGGCCGCGCTCAGCGTAAAGCCTTCGTTCACCGCCTTGTAGCGGAAACGGTTCACCGTCCCGTTCGGAGCCCAGTAGCTGTAACCGGCAAACAGGTCCAGCTTCGAGTTCTGCTGATGTGGAACCTTCGCAGATACTTTTGCACTCTGCGCAATCGCGGGCACAGCCAGCAGCATCGCGCAGCAGGCCAGGAGCGTCATTCTCATCGTGTTTTTCATTCCTGTTCTCCTCCGGACTACTGCGTGATCTGCACTGCAATCGTGGCCGTTTGCGTGATTGTGCCGTTCGTCGCCGTCACCGTCACCGTCTTTGTGCCCGGCCCGGTCATTGGCTGCTGGAAGCCGCAGCCCACCATCCCTGACAGCGTGGTTGCCACCAGCAATATCAGCACCAGCACCCGGTACTTCGCCGTCAGCTTCCGCCTCTGCCACATCAGGAAGCCGCCGAAAAGCAGCCCCGGCAGCCAGAAGATGCCTGCCAGCATCACTCCGTCCGGCTTGCCGGGATGCGTCATCAGCGCCACCGTGCCGGAGTTCGGGCCCTTGGTGGTGATCATCATCTGGTCTGTCTGTTTTGTGTTCGAGCCATCGGCCGTCAGCGACGCGGGCGAGAACGTGCACTGCGAGTTCGCCGGCAACCCGCTGCAGGTGAACTGCACCGTGCCTTTGAACCCGCCCACCGGAATCATGCTGATCGTCACCTGGCCCGTCTGACCGGCCTTGAGCGACAGGCTGTTCACGTTGCTCATCAGCGAGAAGTCAGGCGCCGTCACAATCTGCGCCAGCGCCGCTGAGGTCGACCCGGTGAAGTTCACATCGCCCTGGTAGACGGCCGTAATCTGGTGCAGGCCGGCCGTCAGCGTGCTGGTGGTGTACGTCGCCACGCCCTGGTTGTTCAGCGGTCCGGTGCCCAGCACCGTCGAGCCGTCCAGAAACTCGACCGATCCGGTCGGCGTGCCGGTCGTTGCGCTCGTGACTGTCGCCGTGAAGGTTACATTTGCGTTCAGATTCGCGTTCGTGGTGGAACTGGTCAGCGATACCGCGCTCGCCGCCTTGCTCACCGTCAGCGTGCTGCTTCCCGAGGCTTGCGCGTAATCCGTATTCGCAGCCAGAGTGGCCACCACCGGATAAGGGCCGCCCGCAACTCCCAGGCTCGCCGTCGGATACGACGCCGCACAGGTCAGCGGACTGCTTGCACCGGTGCAACTGGCCGTTACCGCCATGCCTCCATTCACCGTAAAACTCACTCCGCCGGTGGGAGCCGTCGTCCCTGTGTAGGCCACGTTCGCGGTCAGCATGGTATCCGCCGTTCCGTACACCGTCGAGGCTGGTGCAACCTGCACGGTCGCGGTCAGTTGCAAGCCTGTTTCGCTGAAGATGGCGCTGGTGGCTCCTGTCACCGCTGCCGTTCCGGTGAGCGCGCCGCCCTGCGTCGGCGTCGCCGTGGTGCTGGCCTCGCCGCTGCTGTTCGTGGATACCGTAGCGGGACTGAAGCTCAGACCCGTACCGCTGAAGGTCACCGTTGCGTTCGGCACCGGGGTGCCGCTGCTGTCCAGCACCGTGACCACGATGGGATTGGCAAACGCCGTGCCGATCACCGCGCTCTGCCCAACGCCGCTCGTCGCGGCCAGTGTGGCCGCCGCGCCGGCGATCTGCTCGGTCATCGATCCGCTCGATGCGCCATAATTCACATCGCCGGAGTAGATCACGTTGATGGTATGCGTGCCTGCCGCCAGGCTGCTGGTCGAGTACACCGCCTGGTAGACGCCCCCGCTGCTCTGCACCGTCAGCGGCGAGCCCAGGGCCGTCGTCCCATCGTAGAACTGCATCGTCCCGGTCAACGTGCTCGACGCCGTCGCAGGCGTTACCGTAGCGGTAAACGTGACGTTGCTGCCCACGTTCTGCGGATTCACATCCGCCACCACCGAAGTCGTGGTGCTGATTGGCTCCACCAGGAAGTGATAGGCTTCGAGATTGCTGATCTCCGGCGAATTTCCAGTCCCATTCAAGGAACTGTTCTGCCCGCCCTCATTCCCGTAGCCCACGTAGTAGTAAAGCGTATGGAAGCCCAGGCTCTGCCGGCTCAAAGCAAGGCTGAAGCCGGCCGGATTGCTGCCCGAAGTGCTGGTGGTCGGCGTCGCGCTCCATGGCCCGCCATCCACCGAGTCATACAACTCCGTCGGTGGAGGGTTGGTCGCCGTTACCCCGCTGTACGCGCTGCTCGTGCTGTAGGCGCTCGTCGCCTGCACCGTAAAGCTCGGCTGGGTGTTCATCGTCTGGAAGACGTTGTTTGCAGTCGATGTCGTCAACGAATCCGAG
>JAJZMO010000125.1 GCA_021798235.1 Acidobacteriota bacterium
GATGGGCCTGGCCATGCTGGCGACTTCAAACAGCGTGCTCGGTATTTTCTTCCATGCCGAGGGGGCGCTTGGTTCGGGTGCTGCCGCCGTGACGGGCCATGTTGTCCTGGTGACGACGCTGATCTTCTGGATTTGCTGCTTTGTTACGGAAGAGAAGGCGGAGCATCCGAGGATGCTTCCGATTGATTCGAAGCTGGTTCGCTGGAGCGAGAAGCTGAGACTACTGGATCGCAGCTCAGCTCCGGCAGAGCGCGGCCGGTAGCTGCGGCAGGGAAGGGAGACAGGAAAGCCAGACCGAGAGGTCTGGCTTTTGTTCCTGAAAGAATGCGTGGGACCGCCCAGGATTCCCCGTGAGGGCGTTATTGGGCGTCAGCAGGCTCCACGGCCACGAAACGGCCGGTACGACCGCGATCGACGAACTTTACGTGACCGTCAATCTTGGCGAAGAGGGTGTCGTCGCTGCCGCGGCCGACGTTGAGGCCGGGCTTGATGCGGGTGCCGCGCTGGCGGACGATGATGGAGCCTCCGGTGACGAACTGGCCGCCAAAGGCCTTGACGCCGAGCCGCTGCGCATTGGAGTCGCGACCGTTTTTAGAACTTCCTAATCCTTTTTTATGTGCCATGGTGTGTTCCCTGGGCCGGCGTAAAAGCCGGCAGAATTTTTATGCCCGGTAAGAGTTGCCGTCGACCTGAATCTCGTTGATCCGGATCTGGGTGTAGTCCTGACGGTGCCCCTGCAGCTTCTTGTATTGCTTCTTCCGCTTGTAGTGGAAGACGAGAATTTTGTCGGCGCGGCCTTCGCCTTCGACCGTAGCGAGCACCTTGGCCGAAGCGGGCTTGGTGACCGAGCCCGCCTCACCGGAGAATGCCAGAACGTCGCTGAACTCGATCTGGCCGTCCTGATTGGCGGAAACGGTTTCGACCTTCAGGACGTCGCCGGGGGCGACGCGATACTGTTTGCCGCCAGTGCGGATGACAGCGTACATGATTCCTCCCGCGCTCCACATGGGGCGCGCAATAAGATTCTTTGATGGCAAGCTGACGTCGGACGGGGTGTGCGTTTCGAGGAAGCGCGCAAACTGCCGGTCCGCTGGCTCCGTAACAGAACGGAGACTTCCGGGCAGAACTGCCAAACTACTTAAGTCTAATTGGGTGTTTCGGTGCGGTCAATGCGGAAACGAAGCGGAGGGGTGGAATTCCGGGGGCGTGCTGCCTGGAAGCTGCTTTGGGGCGGGGATTGCGCAGGCGGGCCGGGCGGGCGGAGAATCGGAGTCACCGCGCAGGCGAGTGTAAACTCGGGCGCGAATGCGGCGTCTATTCAACCGTATGGAAGGAATCGTAGGGGTGGATTACTCGACGGTGGCCTGGAAGGCGGGCATCGCGGAGATGGATGACTTCGACGAGGTGGTGCGGCTGTATCGGCCGCGCATCTTCCGCTACCTGATTGCCACGTTGCGGGACCGGGACCTGGCGGAGTCGCTGACGCAGGATTGCTTCCTGAAGGCGTGGAATGCGCGGCACCAGTTTCGGGGCGATTCCAGCCTGATGACGTGGCTGACGCGGATCGCGGTGAACCTGGCGCGCGACCACGCGCGGAGCCAGCGGATGCGGTTCTGGCAGAAGGCGCGGGCGGAAGATATTGATCCGGCCGATATTGGGGACTGGCTGGCGGATGAGCGGAGTTCGCCGGAGCAATCGTTGCTGGCGCGGGAGCAGGCCGGCACGGTATGGGAAGCGGTGAAGGCGCTGTCTCCCAACCAGAGGACAGTTTTTCTGTTGCGGTTTGTCGAGGAAATGGAGCTGCCGCAAATCGCTGTTGCGACGGGAATGAATGAGAACACGGTGAAATCGCACCTGTACCGGGCGCTGCGCGCGGTACGCGAGAAGGTAGGGACGCGAGTATGAACAGGCAGGAACAAGACCGCAGGATGGTGGCGATTGAGGAGATGGAGAGGGAACTGGCCCAGCCGCTGGGCTGTTATCGCGAGGCGGTGACGGCGCTGGCAGAACGGGAGATGGCGCGCACGGCGCGAATTGTGATGCCGGCGGAGCAGACAACTGGTTGGCGCCCGGTGTGGGCGTATGCGTGGGCTCCGGCCGGGCTGCTGCTGCTGTTGCTGGTGGTGGGGCTGGCGAAATCGAACCATGCGGTTGTGCAATCCGCGGCAACGAATGAGCCGGTCGTAGCGCGGGTGGAAGCGGCTCCGACGCCCCAGCATGTGAGCGACGACGCCCTGATGACTGAGATTGACGAGGACCTGAACCAGAATGCTCCGACGCCGCTGGCGCCGCTGGAGGTCTCGACTACAAGTAAAACCCACACAAACACGACCCAAGTGGAGGACACCTATGGTGTGGAACCTTAAGAGAATCTGGCTGCCGGCAGTGATGGCGGCGCTGATGATACCGGCATGCGCCCCGGCAATGGCGCAAATGGGGCATCCGCCCAGACCGCCGATGGAGCGGGAATTCCATATGCATTTCGGGCGCTGGTGGGATAACCCCCATGTGGCCGAGAAACTGGGATTGACGGCCGATCAGCAGAAGAAGATGAACCAGATTTTCCAGAACCATAAGCTGAAGCTGATCGATCTGCATGCCAACCTGCACAAGCAGGAAGCGATTCTGGGTCCGCTGATCGGGGCCGATAACCCGAATGAGAGCCAGATTCTGGCTCAGATCGACGTGGTGGCCCAGGCGAGGGCAAATCTGGAGAAGGAATTTGCGCGGATGCTGCTGGGGATTCGCCGCCAACTGACGCCCGAGCAGTGGCAGAAACTGAAGGTGATGTATCACGAGCGGATGGAACGGATGAAACACCGCTGGCACCACCATGGTGCGGAGGGTCCGCATGGGCCGATGCCGCCGCCACCGCCGTCGGGTGGTGGGCAGGCACCGCCTCCGCCGCAAATGTAAGTGGGTGGCGGTTATGAGAGGCAGAGGGGAGCGATGCAAGGTCGCTCCCCCGTTCTTTTTGGGGCCAGCGAGGGGGTGAGGCTTTTAAGAATTCTGGCAGCCCCCATCCATTTTGTGTATAAGTTATTGATTCTATGGGCTGAGCGGGTGCGAGAATCGAGGGATCCCTGTTGGTTTTGCGGGGAAGTTGCTGATTCCAAGGGGTAGACCAGGGTTTTACCAGGCCCTCCGAGCATGAAGACAAGAAGCGACCGCTTCGTCTGCTTTGTTATTTCCCGCTATTTCAGAGTAGCAATTTTGGGGGTAATTTCCGGCAGGAATGGCCGTCCGGGCGGGCAGCGATTCGCTTTTCGAGCGCGCATGGAAAAGCTCCCGCAGGTGGCGGGAGCCTGATGGTGAAATCTGGTAAAGATCAGGCGGTGGCAAGCGCCTTGATGCGGGCGTTGAGGCGGCTCTTGTAGCGCGAAGCAGTGTTGGCGTGGAGGACGCCCTTCTGGACGCTCTTGTCGAGGGCCGAGGCGGTTGCCTTGTACTGCTCCTGCGCGGCCTTGAGGTCGCCCTTCTGGATGGCCTCGCGCATGGCGCGGAGGGAGGTGCGGACGCGGCTCTTGTTGGCGCGATTCACCACAGTCTTGCGTTCGGTCTGACGGGCTCGCTTGAGCGAGGAAACATGATTGGCCATGGTGCTTAGGAGATCCTTCAATCGTTGCTGAAATGGGATGCAGACAGAAGGCACAATTCGACCGCATCCGCTGCAAAGTATAAGTTTACGGGGAAATGCGGGGGTGGGTCAATATCGGGGTGCTGG
>JAJZMO010000251.1 GCA_021798235.1 Acidobacteriota bacterium
ATTGCCAAGGAAATGCAATGCAAAGAACTGATGGAGATATGCCATGACTAAGAATCGCAAATACAAAACCGATGCTTTTGAGGCCATCCACAGCAGCGTTTCCGGAATGTATCGAGCCGGAACCATCGACAAGACGACCATGCGGAGCTTTGACGTATCCTGTCTCGTCTCTCCGGCCCCGATTGCACCGCACCAGATCAAGGCGCTCCGTGAGAGCCTGCATATCAGCCAGCCGGTTTTCGCCCGCTACCTGAATACGAGTGAATCGACGGTGGAGAAGTGGGAGACGGGAGCCAAAAAGCCCAGCGGCATGGCGCTCAAACTCCTGGCTGTCGTGCAGAAATACGGGTTGAAGATGCTCGTCTGAATGGGTCGGAAGTAAATGCTGATCAATGCGAGGGTTTATGGGTTGTCGATGTGGTCGGCAACTTCTGTTTCGTGCATCCGGCGAAGGCCGGCATCAGCTCCGACCTGAATCTCATCACGGATACTCCGTACACGACCAAGACAAACTTCGTTTCGTGCTCATTCTTGTGCCAGCGCCTGAATAATCGGGCAGCTTCCGCGCCTGTGTTTGCGTTCGCACTGCCGAATCATCTGTTGCAGTGCGTCCCGGATGGCATCCAGAGCCTTGATCTTTCCTTCCACAACGTGCAATTTTTCAAGCGCCAGGTCGTGCGTCACGCTGCACGTTTGCGGTCCGTCCAGCTTGAGCAGGCCGGCAATGTCATCGAGATTGAAGCCGAGCGTCTGCGCCCGCTTGATAAAGCGGATGCGCCGCACATCGTCGTTGGAGTATTCCCGATAGCCGGACAGTGGCCGTTCTGGCTCCGGCAACAACCCGGAGCGTTGATAAAACCGAATTGTCTCAACGCCCACGCCCGCTGCTTCCGCCAACCTTCCAATGGTTAATCTGGATTTCATGCTTGACTCCGTACCTATGTACGGAGGTTACTCTGTTTCCAGTGAGGAAGGGAAGAGGTCGTATGGCACCTGAGAAATCAAAATCCGGGATACTCGCTCTTGGAGGAGTGGCGGCGATTCTCGCATCGACATGCTGCCTGGGGCCACTCGTGCTGATTGCTTTGGGCTTCAGCGGCGCATGGATTGGAAACCTGGCGAAGCTGGAACCTTATCGTCCGCTGTTCATCCTTGTGGCGCTGGCCGCATTGTTCTTTGCATGGCGCCGCATCTACCGCCCGGCAGAGAAGTGTCTGCCTGGCGAGGTCTGCGCGTTGCCGCAAACCAAACGCCTCTACAGAGCCTTGTTCTGGATTGTCGCGGCACTGGTGCTAGTCGTGCTGTCTTTCCCCTACATTGCTCCATACTTTTACTGATGCAAAGGAGAACTCCATTGAAAACGCTCAGAATATTGTCTGCTCTGCTGCTGGCCGCTGCGCTGCCCGCGCTTGCGGCCACCAAAACCGTTACTCTGGCGATTCCGTCGATGACCTGCCCTGTGTGTCCCATCACGGTGAAGAAGGCATTGAAAGCCGTTCCGGGCGTCTCTCAGGTCAACGTGAACTTCGATAAGAAAGACGCGGTTGTTTCCTTCGATGACAGCAAGACATCCGTGGCCGCACTGACCAAAGCGACTGCCAACGCAGGTTATCCCTCGACACAAGAAGGGAAGGCGAAGTAATGCCCTCCAAAAGTTGGTTTGCCAAGGTGGGGTCTGCCACGAAAGAGGATGCCTGCTGCGCTTTGCCGCAGGCGAAGCCGAATAAAGTCGCCATCATCGGTAGCGGCGGAGCAGCCTTTGCCGCAGCCATCCGGCTGCAGGAAGCGGGCGCGGACGTCACGATGATTGAGCGCGACATAATCGGAGGCACCTGCGTCAACGTCGGCTGCGTGCCTTCCAAAATCCTCATCAGTTCTGCTTATGTTGCCCATGTGCGCAGGTCCAGTCCGTTCGATGGTGGTATCTCCGCCGTGCCGCCGACCGTGAATCGTGCTGTCTTGCAGGCGCAGCAGCAGACTCGTGTGGAGGAGCTGCGCAAGGCCAAATACGAGTCCATCCTAGACAGCAGCCCGAATATCCGCTTGATGCACGGTGAGGCTCGATTCCAGGACGACCACACGTTGCTGGTCAGAGGGACAGATGAGCGCGAGCAGGCGCTCGCCTTCGACCGCGCCCTGATTGCCACCGGCGCGTCACCGGCGATTCCATCTGTTCCTGGTTTGAATGACGCGCCGTACTGGACCTCTACCGAAGCTCTCGCTGCCCAGGAGTTGCCGGAACATTTGCTTGTCTATGGCGGCTCTTACGTTGCGCTGGAATTGGCGCAGGCGTTTCTCCGGCTGGGCAGCAGAGTGACGATGATCGTCCGCTCCAGAATTCTCTCGCGCAGTGACCACGCGATTGGCGATACGATTCAGCAGATTCTGATCGACGAAGGGATGCGTGTTCTCACTGGCAAGGAGATCGAGCGGGTCCAGTACGACAGCCATCAATTCACCGTGGAAGTTGGCGGCGAACCTATCGTTGGCGATCGTCTGCTGATTGCCACGGGTCGGCGGCCCAATACCGCCAGCCTCGATTTGCAGAATGCGGGCGTGCTCACCAACGAACATGGCGCAATTCCAGTGGATGAGTTCCTACGCACATCCAATCCCAATATCTACGCCGCAGGTGACTGCACCACCAACCCGGAATATGTGTATGTAGCCGCTGCTGCCGGAACCAGGGCCGCCGCGAACATGCTCGGCGGAAGCGAGCGGCTGGATTTATCCGTGTTGCCTGGCGTGGTCTTCACCGATCCCCAGATTGCCACGGTTGGCCTGGATGAAGCCACTGCACGTCAGAATGGATTCAGCGTAACTACGCGTACGCTTACGCTCGACAACGTGCCGCGCGCCCTTGCCAACTTTGATACACGCGGATTCATCAAGCTGGTTGCGGAAGAGGGAAGTGGAAGGCTTCTCGGCGTACAGGCCGTCGCCTCCCAAGCGGGAGAACTTATCCAAACCGCTGCACTCGCCATTCGCGCACAGATGACGGTCAATGACCTCGCAAGCCAACTCTTTCCCTATCTGACCATGGTGGAAGGACTCAAGCTGGCCGCGCAGACCTTTACCAAAGACGTGAAACAACTTTCCTGTTGCGCCGGATAAGGCCTGCATCTGCACAAAGAAGCAGGCTCGCCTCTTGAGGCGTTTGCCAATTTCAACCATCCCGCGCGGTATTGTGGTGTCCGAAGCCAGAATTGGCTCGTTAGGTCAAAGAAGACGGCCATAAAGATTTCTGAGTTGCCCCACTATCCGCTTCATGTGAATTTCGATGGAGCACTCCACAATCTGTCGAAAATACAGAACGGCCCAGCGGAACAGCCGCCCTGCCTGCTTCGTGCCAGAGTTTAAGATCATGCGAACGAGAATCGCGCTCCAGACGAGAATGCAAAGGAGCAGAATTGCGCTTGCCTCAGTTTTGGAGCCTGTATACGGTATGGGATATGGTGTCAGCATGTGACCACTATCAGTGTTGTCAATATAACACTAATAGTGTGTAGACCCATAGTGGTCATATCGACATGATGAGGGAGTGAAGACACAAGACCCTAAAACTATTTTTGGCAATAATGTCCGCAAGCTGAGACTCGCGCTTGGGCTATCGCAGGAAGAATTGGCGGAGAAAGCAAATCTTCATCGAAATTACATCGGCGGTATCGAACGCGGCGAACGAAATCTTGGATTGATCAATCTCGTGGAACTTGC
>JAJZMO010000243.1 GCA_021798235.1 Acidobacteriota bacterium
GCTGGTGCGCGCAGAGATGGAGCAGGTCGTGGAGCTGAAAGTTCCCCTAGCGGCCAGCCTGGCCAGCGGCGCGAACTGGCGCGACTTAAAACCTCTTTAAGCGCGCACGCTCCACTGCACGCTGACCCAACTGAGCACCAGCGCAAGGAGCACCCAGCTTGCGCCCATCTGCGCCGCTTGATGGACCGCACGATGGGCCGCTTCCATGCCAGCCTGCTGCATGTCTGCGGGCAGATTCACCATAAGAGCCGCAAATCGTTCCGCCAGCGCAGTCATCGCCTGCGCCCAGTGCGGTTGCGTCGGCACTGGCACGCTGGTCGAGCCTGAATCGCGCCAGGCCAGTACCAACATGAGACACGGCAACGCCAAGCAGGCCGCCATGCCCGTTAGAAAAATGTGCCATGGAAATGGAATCGATGGCTCCGCTGCGAGGGGTGCGCGCAGAGCGGCTTCGACTTCGACAGCGCGCAACACGGAAGCAGCAAAGCCATCCGAGGGCTGCACGGCCTCATCCGTGGACAGAACGCGATCTATTTCTGCATCGTTCCAATGGCTTCTTTCGCGCATCGTTCCCCCCTTCCATCCGCGACGCTGCCGCCATCCCAAGCCTGCAACTTGCGTCGGAGCAGGTTGCGCCCGCGTGCCAGCCGCGCCTTGACGGTGCCTTCTGGCAAGCGCAAAATCTTCGCGGCAGCGGCCACATCCTGCCGTTGAAAGTAAAACAGCAGCAGCGCCTCTTTGTACTTTTGCGGCAAGGCCAGCACGGCACGCCGCACCGTTCTGTCCCGCTGCCGCTCCTCCAAACCGCTTTGCAGCGCCAGTCCAGAGGCGCGCACATCCACCGGCTCGGCGATCTCATCCATGGAAAGCGCCAACGGCGGAAACCTGCGCAGCTCAGTGCGGCAGACGTTGACAGCCAGCGCAAAGAGCCACGTGGAAAAGGCCGCATCGCCGCGCCACTGCCCCAGCCTGCGATAAGCGCGCAGAAATGCCTCCTGCGCCATCTCTTCGGCGCGGCCATGGTCGCGGCAAAAACGGTAGGCCAAGTTCACCAGTGGCCCCTGCCAGCGCTGCACGATTCCGGCAAAGGCGGAGGCATCCCCAGCCAGCACTCGTTGGACATCGGCCTGGTCTTCGCTGGCGCTCACGCTGGCTCCGCACTCTCCCTACTACGGTACGACAGCCTGCGGCGGGCGCGGGTTGCATTTTTTCTGCTCAAAAATAAATGCAACCGCAACCCATTCCCCCAGGTCTGACAGGTTGTAGCGAACAAACACGCCGCGCAATGTCCGCATATAAGGAGAACGCCCATGCACCCGATTTTGAACCCGGCCCATCTGGCCTTCGTTTTTCACGTGGATGAAAATTCCATCATCAATCCGGCCAATCTGGCCCTGACCATACCGATCATCAGCACCCTCGCCTTTTTTGCATTTCTGTCCATCTACTTTTGGGTGCATGCAAAGCAACGCGAGAAAGAGGCGTTCTACAAAAATGAGACGCTGAAGCGGATCGCAGAATCGCCCGACGGCACAGCTACGGTGTTGGAATATCTGCGCGAAGAGAAACTACAAGCAGAGAAAAAGCGGCGCGAACGGTTGCGCCTGGGTTCGCTGGTGACAACCGCTACCGGTCTGGGCCTAATGATCTTCCTGTTTGCCCTCAACCGTGCCGACCATGATCCAGATCCGAACTATCTGCTCGGGCTGATCATCCTGCTCATCGGCGCGGCCATGCTGGCCTACGTGTACTGGCTGGCGCCTAAACAGGACTAGAGAATTTTCGGTCTGAATATTCAGGGTCGAGAAAGAGATAGACCCTGAACAAAGACTGAGCGTTCCCTCAGCGACTGAACTGCACTGCAATGCTTGAACTTACGGCGGGACGCAAGTCCCGCCCCTTCGATACGCGGGCTGGTTCAGAGATTCCTTACGCGAAACAGCTCTAAAAATCTACACACCCAGTTCGTTGCGAATGGCGTCAGCGATGCGCGTAGCGTGGCGCTGCATAGCCTCTTCAGATTCAGCTTCGATCATGACGCGCGCCAGTGCCTCTGTGCCGGAGTAGCGCACCACGACACGGCCACTGCCATGCAACTCTTCTTCGGCAGCGCGAATGGAACTAACAACCGCAGGCAGCGACTCCAACGGCTTTTTCTCGCGCACGCGCACGTTGACGATCACCTGCGGAAAGACCTTCAAATCCTGATGCAGGTTTGCCAGCGGCTGCTGTGCGCGCTGCACAACATCAAGCAACACCAACGCGGTCAGCAATCCATCGCCAGTAGTGCTGCGATCTAAAAACAAGATGTGGCCGGACTGCTCGCCACCAAGCACGGCGTGGCTACGCTGCATCTCTTCCAGAACATATTTGTCGCCGACCGCAGCGCGGGCCATGCGAATGCCGCTGCGGGTGAGCGAGGCCTCTAACCCCATGTTGGACATGGTGGTGGCGACAACGAGGTCCGAGCGCAGCAGCTTGCGTGCCTGCAGATCGCGTGCAGCGATCAACAGCACCGCATCGCCGTTGACGACTACGCCATTGCCGTCGGCAAAGAGTGCGCGATCGGCGTCGCCGTCCAAAGTAATGCCGACATCGGCGTGGTGCGCGAGCACCTCTTTGGCGACAACATCGGCATGCAGAGCACCGCAGCGCTCGTTGATATTTTTTCCGTTCGGCTCGCAATGCGTCAAAATCAACTGGACACCAAATGCAGCAAAAAGTTCTGGGGCAATGGAGCTGGCCGCGCCGTTGGCGCAGTCGAGCACGACCGTCTTTCCATCCAAGCGCAGATTCGGCACGTTGCCGCGTAAATAGCCGATGTAGTCCGCGCGATACGATGGCACGACGGCAGGCAGTGCGGCTGCATCTGCGTCCGGCGTTTGCGCCACCGCCAATTGTTCAAAGATCTCCGCTTCCATTTGCAACTCAACAGCATCGGCCAGTTTGTAACCATCGGGGCCGAAGATTTTGATGCCATTGTCCTGCCAAGGATTATGCGAGGCGGAGATAACGATGCCGGCAGCGAAGCCGTGCGTGCGCGTCAAATAGGCAATGCCAGGGGTGGGAATCACGCCGGCGCTGGCGGCCTCCGCTCCACCGACACGCAGACCTTGTGCGAGCGTGGCAGCGATCCACGTACTGGATTCGCGCGTGTCCATGCCCAGCACCACACGCGGCACTGGCGTTTGCTTCTTCAGCGAGTGCGCCAAGGCAACGCCAATGGCGAAGATGGTTTTCTGATCGAGTGGAGATTGCCCTGCAACTGCGCGGATCCCGTCGGTGCCAAACAACTTTCTCATTGCGAACTGCTTCCAATCTTGGGAGTGGTGGGCGCGCCTGCGTCCTCTGCCGTAACCACGCGGGCCGTAGCGCCGCCGCGCGCAAAACGCAGGCGCAGCATCGCATCCGGGTGCAGTTGGTTGGCGTCCTTTACCAGCATATCCCGTTGCCCGTAAACGAGCGCATACCCACGATCGAGCACGGCCAAGGGCGAGAGCGCTTGCAAGTGATCCCGAGCGCGTTGCCAGCGATTGCGCTCCCGCTCTAACCGGTTCGCACCACATTGCAGCAGACGCAGATGCAGGGTTTGCAGATGCTCCCGATGCAGCGCGAGCCTGCGCTCCACATCGCGCCGCCGCAGGCGATCTTCCAGCGTGGCCACACGCTGCCGGGCCTGCGTGCTCGTGCGATGCCACGCAGCATCC
>JAJZMO010000069.1 GCA_021798235.1 Acidobacteriota bacterium
ATGCCCATCTTCGAGAAGGTCTTCATCAGGCCCTTGTTGATGGCCTTCACAAAATTCTTCTGCGCCACCTCGGGCGTCACTCCCTCGGGCAGACGGTCGAGCAGCGACAGCTCGCGAATCGACTCAATCGCCAGATAAGGATTCACCGCGCTCGCGCCGTAGCCAATCAGCAGTGCGAAGTCCATTACCTCGCGCGGCTCGCCGGATTCGACGATCAACGCCACCTGCGTGCGCGTCTCCTCTTGCACCAGCAGGTTATGCACTGCGGCCAGGGCTAGCAAGCTCGGAATGGGCGCATACCGCGCATCGACGCCGCGATCCGAAAGGATCAACAGCGTGTAGCCGGAACGCACGGCCAGCGAAGCGCGCTGGCAAAGCTCTTCCAGCCCACGACGCAGGCCGGCTTCGCCTTCTTCGGCGCGGAAGAGCGCAGGCAGCGTGGTGGCCAACAGGTCTCCACGCGAGATGCGGCGCAGCTTCTCCAAGTCGGAGTTGTTCAGAATCGGATGCGGCAGCTTCAGCGTGTGGCAATTTTCTGGATTCTCTTCCAGAATGTTCCGCTCCGTGCCGATAAAGCTCATCATCGACATCACCATCTCTTCACGGATGGGATCAATCGGCGGATTGGTGACCTGCGCAAAAAGCTGCTTGAAATAATTGAAGAGCATCTGCGGGCGGTCCGACAGGCAGGCCAGCGGCGTATCCACGCCCATGGAGCCAATCGGCTCTTCGCCCTTGGCTGCCATCGGCTCTAACACCATCTTGACGTCTTCTTCCGTGTAACCAAAAGCGCGCTGACGGCGCAGCAGCGTTTCATGGTGCGTGCCATGCACGCGCAGCGGCTTGGGCAACTGCTCCAACGTGACTTGGTGCTCCTTGAGCCACTCGCCATAAGGCTGACGCGCGGCCAGCGACTGCTTGATCTCCTTGTCAGAGATGATGCGCTGCGCCACCGTATCCACCAGGAACATTTTGCCCGGCTGCAAGCGGCCCTTCTTTTCGACATTCTCCGGCGCGACGTCCAGCACGCCGGCCTCGGAGGCCAGTACCACCAAACCGTCCTTGGTCACCACGTAACGGCCTGGACGCAGACCATTGCGATCCAGCGTTGCGCCAATCATGCGGCCATCGGTAAAGGCAATCGCCGCCGGACCATCCCACGGCTCCATCAACGAGGCGTGGTACTCGTAAAACGCGCGCTTCTCCGGCTTGATGTGCGGATTGCCCGACCAAGCCTCTGGAATCAGCATGGCCATCACGTGCGGCAACGAGCGACCCGACTGGAAGAGAAGCTCCACGGCATTGTCAAAGGCCGCCGAGTCACTGCCACCGGGCGTGACAATGGGAAACAGCTTCTTGATGTCTTCGCCAAAGAGTGGCGACTCCAGCACAGATTGGCGGGCGCGCATCCAATTCACGTTGCCGCGCATGGTGTTGATCTCGCCGTTGTGCGCGATGTAGCGATACGGATGCGCCAACGGCCAGCTGGGAAAGGTGTTGGTGGAAAAACGCTGATGCACCATGCAAATCGCGCTGACCACTTCCGGATCCGACAGCTCACCGTAGAATTTGGCAATCTGCGGCGCAAGCAGCAATCCTTTATACACAATGGTGCGCGCGGAAAGCGACGGAATGTAGAAGAGCGTCTTTTCCTTAATCTCTAATTCGGCAATCTCCGCCTCGGCACGCTTGCGCACCACGTAGAGCTTGCGCTCAAAGGCATCCTCATCCATCCCTGCAGGACGGGAAACAAAAATCTGCTCAATGTACGGCTGGGAACTGCGAGCCACGCGGCCAATCGCACTGCCATTGCAGGGCGTATCACGCCAGCCCAGCACATCCAGGCCTTCTTCGCGCACAATGCGTTCCAGAATGCCTTCGCATTGCAGACGGCTATGCTTTTCCACGGGCAGAAAGACCATGCCAGCGGCATAGGCTCCCGGCTCCGGCAACTTAAATCCAAGTTGGGCACACTCGCGCGAAAAAAATGCGTGGGGAATCTGAATCAGAATGCCAGCACCGTCGCCGGTCTCCGGATCGCAGCCACAAGCGCCGCGATGGGTCAGGTTAATGAGAACCTCAATGCCCTTCAAGATGATGTCGTGGCTTTTTTCTCCGCGAATATTGGCCACAAAGCCAAAGCCACAAGCGTCATGCTCATTGCGCGGGTGATACAGTCCCTGCGCTTCCGGTAGACCATACACGGTCTGCTGTTCAGTCATGGAAGAATTCCTCGACACTTCCTGGTGCCCCAATCTGGTGCCCCAATCAAAAAATACGTCTGTCCGGAAAAAGGAGAGGAACTCCCCGACTGCTCCCTCAAAAAAGAAAAGAGCCGCGATGTGCGTCCACCGCGCCGGAGGCCTCTGGATTTTTCCGCGATGCCCTATGTTAACAACTCTGCGCTGCCCTTCGAGAGCATTTTTTGCAGAGCCACTTCGTTTGGATCGCCCCGGCCCCGTGGAAGCTGCAAAAGATGGGAAAACTCCGGCAGAACCAAGAGCCTAGCTTATGGATGCCTGAGACGAAATACCTGCATCCATTATCTGATGATGCGCGCCGGTTCTGCAACTACCAAAGCAGCAACGCCGCCGCACTCAGCAGGCCCGCACCCGCTGCCGTCAGCAGCAGTCGATCCCCCCGGCGCAGGCGGCCATCGCGCACCGCCTCAGCCCAAGCCGTGGGAATCGCCGCTGCCGAAGCATTGCCATACCGATCGAGCACGCTCACCGTCCGCTCTGGCGGAATCCCCAACAAGCGGCCCGCCTCACGGATCATGCGCAGATTCGCCTGATGCGGAATCCACCACTGCACATCCTGTGGCGTCAGCCGCGCTTGCTGCAAAGCGCATTGGCCCGCTTCAGCCATCTGTAAGACACCTTGGCGAAAAAGGCCTTTGCCATCGCGCAGCACCATGCGATGTCGACCTGCGGCGACGGACTCAGGCGTCAGCGGCTCGCGTGTGCCTCCGGCGGGGATGCCAATCGCATCGTAATGCGCTCCGTCCGAGCCGAGATACGCGCCCAGCAGATGCGCCTCCGCGCTGGGCTGCACCACTGCGGCACCTGCGCCATCGGCAAAGATCGTCGCCGTATTGCGGTCGCCAGGATCAACGCGCCGTGAAAGAATGTTGGCGCCAATCACCAGCACGGCGCGCTGCGTGGCCTGCGCGTGGCTGGCGGCCAAAATCAATCCATACAAAAATCCAGAGCAGGCTCCGGCCAGATCAATGGCACCGGCCTGCGTAAGTCCCAACCGATGCGCCACCAGCGGAGCGGTTGGCGGCAGCAGATGATCGGGTGTGCTGGTGGCCAGCAACAACAGGCCAATCTGCTCTGGCGCAATCGCAGCAACTTGCAAAGCACGCGCTCCCGCCTCGACGGCCAAATCGGAGGTGGCCACATGCGGCTCGGCGACGGGGCGAAAGCCCACGCCGGTACGCTGCTCAATCCAGCCCGGCTCCAGGCCAAGCTGCGCCTCCAGCTCCGCATTGCGCGTGCCTGTTGGCGGAGCATACGCTCCCACGCCGGTAACTTGAACTTGGAGCAATCGATTCCCTTCCCTGTCAAAATCAACTTGGCCACGTGCAATTCTTTTTACTCGGGCCAGCGCCACGGGCGCAGCACGGCTTCGATCTGGTCGATGGCCCAGTGCGCCTCCTCGTCACGAATCACATACGGCGGCATCAGATACAAAAC
>JAJZMO010000260.1 GCA_021798235.1 Acidobacteriota bacterium
CTTTGAGTTTGCGCAGCAACGCCGTCCGTTTCTTCAACTTCGGCGTGTAATGCGCACGCCACACCTGTCTTTTGCCACTGCGCAGACAGCGGAAGTCGAACCCGAGAAAGCCGAAGCTTTCCCCACGTTCCAGCTCCACGATGTGACTCTTCTCTTCATTGATCTCGACTTGTAGTTTGGCGAACTCTTCCCGAAGTCGTTTGTTCACCGCCCCCAGCAGCCACGCATTGCGCGGATGAGCATCGATCAGCACGACAAGATCGTCAGCGAAGCGAGCATACTCGACGTAGGTGTACTTCCCGTTGCGGGTGGTTTCTTTCGCACGCTCCAGCATACGATCCACCTCGGTGAGATAGATGTTACTGAGGAGCGGCGAAATCACACCACCTTGCGGGACGCCTTGTTTGCCCGATGCCGTCAGCATCAACTTCAGCAGACGCATCACCTCGTCATCGTTGATCCGGCGCGCAACTTTCTCAAGCAGCAGATGATGTCTGACAGTATCGAAATATGCGCGTAAATCCAAATCGATGATGCGGGTCTTGCACTGAACAATTGCCGTTGCTACGCGCTCCACCGCTTGATGCGCGGTGCGCTTGGGACGATAACCATATGCCCCCGGTTGGAAGTCCGCCTCGAAAACCGGCTCCAGAATGAGCTTGAGCGCGCCTTGCACCACTCGGTCACGGATAGCGGGAATCGAAAGCACGCGGACTTTCTTGCCCCCGTCCTTCGGTATCTCCCGCCGCCGTGCCTGTAGCGGCACATAGGTGCGATCAATCAGTTCGTCCCGTATCTGCTCAAGGAACGACTCTGCACCTTGCATCTCGATGGCCTCGAACGTCACCCCGTCAACTCCCGGTGCGCCGTTGTTCTTCTTGGCCAGCGCATACGCTTCGCGCAGCGTCTCCATCTTGCAGACATGGACGTACAAACCCCAGAAACGCCAGGACGGTTCAGCCTTCGCCTTGACGTATATGTTCCTCCTCAGGTCCTGCAAACTAATGGGTGTGTTTGTCATCCACCCTTGCCTCCCGTTTTGTTGGAACCGTTACAAACAGCAGGGTCCCTTTGCTCCACCGGCATTACCCGGCTTCACTGCTACTGCGGACCCATCCGCCACCCTCTCGCCTTCGGCCCACTTCCCGGGTTCGCCGGTTATAGGGCCTACCCTGCTCCGGCGATTTCGCGCCGGGGCGAGGAGGGCTTCTCCAGTTGCTCGTCCTGTCCTTGTCATCGTGCTGTCGCTACCACCCCGCCGAAGTGAGGCATCCGTATCGGTCAGGTTTCGGATGCTCATGCAGCCTTCGCCTCGATCTTGTAGGCTCGGCCTTCGGGTTTCATGCATTTCGAGGCCACCTCTGCGTTTACTCGTTACGGCCCGATGACTCGCTCCGCCTCCCTGAGAGACGTTTGTCGATAGGCTTCAGAAATTCAGTTTCCCTCCCCTCTGCTATCCAAGCTACGGGGGTCTGACTTTTACCCCGGTGGGACTTTTAAATTAGTCCTCCCACTGAACAAGACAGCCTTCACTGGACGCACAAGATCGCGGCCATCTTCTCGGTAGTCGAAAGCTGCCGCCGCTTCAACATCCCAGTCCGCAAGTACCTTAGCGATGTCCTTCCCGGTCTCGCCAACCGCTCCATCCAGTCCCTCGCCGAACTCACTCCCACTGCCTACGCCGCCAGAATGGCAAACTGACTCCTCCCAGACTCTCAGTCAAACGCCAGGCACGCAACCGTGTGCTTGCCCGGAGGGATACTGAAGATCAGCAGTGCTGATTTCTCGGATTTGGGGCGCATATACCCTCAGATTTGGCTCCCAATCGCTCGGGAGCTAGCACGCCGTCTCTATCAACGCAATGACCTCCTCACACCCCCGAATGAATCACCCAAGGTGTTCATTATCTCTTCGGCTGAGGCGCTCGACATTGCCTGGGAAGTAGCTTCTCAACTGGATCGAGTAGCGCTTTGCACAGTATGGACGAATGGCGTTTTCTTCGCCGGAGGATACACTCTCGAAGCACTTGAACGGGCCGTCCGCCAGGTCGACTTTGCCGTGGCCATCGCGCAGGCAGACGACATTGTTGAGAGCCGCAAGATCACCTCTCCAACTCTTCGTGACAACGTCGTCTTTGAGCTGGGGCTATTTATGGGACATCTCACCCGGCATCGCGCCATCCTGCTTCATCCTCGGATCGACGGGCTGAAACTGCCCAGCGACCTGCAGGGGCTGACTGTTGCCTCGTATGCGGCTGGAAGCACCGAAGATCTCTCCGCACGACTGACGCCGGCTTGCCACCAGATCCGCAAACTCATTCAGTCGTTAGGGGTAAGGACGTTTCAGGGAAAAGAATCATAGGATTCGATATCGACGACGGCCTGGAATGGTTTCGGCGCTCGCCTCAACGTAAATACGAGCAAGTCTCGGTTCCTCAGATACCGTGAATACCGTCGCTGACATAGATAGCTGGCCATTACGCTCATCTCGGACAATGAGCAGTACCGAAAAGTTCACGCCAACTGATGGGTCGCAAACGATAGACTGCATCGTCTCGATGTCCTGCGGGCTCGGTATCGCGGGAAAGCTGGGATGGGAGTGCCATTCCCCAAAGTAGTTAAATCGAATGTGGTCCTCTCCCGTTGTCTCGAAGAACTTATTCAGCTGATCCCGGTGCTCTTCAGGGCGCCGCACAAAATCACCTTTTGATCCCCCATCCCGCTGAACGGATATTTCCACCAATCGAAAGATGTCTCCGCCCAAATGCTCGGCAAAGAGAAGCCCCCCGATCTCACGGGACCCGGCCGCCCGAAGCTCCTTTGTAAGTTGCAAATAAATCTCAAGACTCAGCAGAATTTGCATCAGGATGCTCCGCAAGTCGTTTCACAATTTCAAGCAATTCTGCCTTGATTTCATCGGGATTGAGGGGTTCAAGAGCCGGTTCAGTTGCCGGGCCAACATCAATTGGGTGGACCTCAAACGCCTGGTCGAATATCCACTCATTCTTGAAACCAACCAGATAGACCACGTGCGGATACGACGATGGCACTCGGGGAACGAGCGTGTCGATAGCGAGCGCGGCAATGTGCCCGGCGATGACCGTCACTTCAGCATCATTTGCCACCATAGGGGCAGAACCGCTGCCTTCATAGTCGCCGTTCCCAGGAGAGATGATCCGGCCCTTCTCAGCGCACCACGCCTCGACCTTACGGCGCACTGTCGACGGATTGGGTTCTTGGCCGGGCCGGGAACGGGCGACCAGGCCGCCGATTCCACCGGCGAAGACCTGCCCCCACACCACGGTTCGCTTTCCAAAACTTGCTACGGCGCTGACGACCTCGAAGGCAGAATTGTCTGCGGAAGCATCAATGAGAAGATCACATTTCTCCAGGACCTCGATCAATCCCTCAATTGCACCGCTCGATGCCTGTCCACCCAGACTCCTGCGATGTCGATCACATTTAGCCTTGGGATTCACCAGTCGGATTCTCTTCGCTACTGCCTCCACCTTGTGAGTTCCCACCTCGCGCCAATCAAGGTCATTTCGGACAAGATTCTCGGGAAGAATGAGCTTGGGTGAGTAGACCCAGGGGATTTCACCCTGAGTCTCTCGCAGAACCGTACGTGACGCTCTCGCGTCATACGGCTCCCATTACCCAGCCCTGTTTCCGGCAACACTCCAGTGGAAGAACATCTCT
>JAJZMO010000287.1 GCA_021798235.1 Acidobacteriota bacterium
GCGGCAAGGATTGGAGCGGATCCGGCCAGACCGGCGTGCGTGTGGTCATCGCCGATACGGGCAGTGGCATGACCCCAGCCGTGCGACAGCGCATCTTTGAGCCGTTTTACACCACCAAGGAAGCCACTGGCACCGGACTCGGCTTGTGGGTGAGCGCCGAGATCGTGGAAAAACATCATGGCCGCGTGCGTGTGCGCAGTCGAACGGCAACCGCGAATGGAATCGAACAAAAATCCGGCACAGTTTTTTTATTATTTTTTCCGCACACGGCTGGCCTGTTCTCCGTGGACGGCGAATTGCCCGCCGACGGTGCAACCTCGTAGTTGACGTTGGCGGTATCATCAAAAGGAATGGCCGCAGAGGGATGCACTGCCTCCACCGGCACCGGAACCAATCGAGTGAATCTGCCCAACTCCATTACGATGAGCCGAATTTGCAGCGTGCCCTTGCTGCTCTGGCTGCTCTCGCGCAGCTTTCACGGCCACACCATTTATGGGGAGCAGGAGATTCTTGCCTCGCTGCTCTTCATCCTCGCCTCCATTACCGACGGCGTGGATGGCTACCTGGCGCGCAGTCGTGGCCAGATTACGACGATGGGAATGCTGCTCGATCCGCTGGCCGACAAGTTGATGGTGACGGCGGCCTACATCTCCCTGGTGGAGTTCAATCCGCGCATTGTGCCCGCGTGGATTGCGGTGTTGGTGATTGGCCGCGAGTTTCTGGTCAGCGGTCTGCGCTCCATTGCCGCCTCGGAAGGCTTCACCATTGAAGCCAGCGAGCTGGGCAAGTTGAAGATGGTCACGCAGGTCGTCAGTGTGGTCGCAGCCATTCTGGATCGTGGCTGGAGCGTGTGGCGCTTCGGTTGGTTCATTCTGCCGGTACACGTCATCGCAGTCACGGCGATTTACTTTATGGTGGCGGTCTCGATCATCTCTGCCACAGACTATTTCGTCGGCTTCTGGCGCAAGATCGACCACGCCGCCAAAGTGCGCCGCAAGCCCAGCTTTGTGCTGAGCCGCAAAAAATCCGTATAACCCGCAGGCTCAAAAACGCAAGCGCACTGCAAGCTGAATCTGACGCGGAGTATAGACGCTGTTGCTGTTGGCGTTGGTGGCCATGCCATAGGTGGGGTTGAACTCCAAATACGGTGTGGCGCTGGTGGACTGTGCCGGACAGCCCTGCGTGAGTGGAGTGGAGCAGGCCGTATAGCCGAGTGTGTCCACGCTGGTAACGTTGATGTGATTCGTGAGATTGAAGACCTCGGCCATCATTTCGAGTGAGGTGCGCTTGCCGAAGTTGATGTGCTTGGAGACGCGCACGCTGCTGGTTTGTGTGTTGGGGAAGCGATAGCTGTTGCGCTCAAAGATATTCAGCCGCGATGGGCCGCCGGATCCGTTGATACCAAAGAACGCACCGCCGGGTGCATTGCCGCCCACGCCCAGCGTGTAGGGCAATCCCGTCTGCCACGTGAAAATCGGCGTGAAGCTGTAATCGTTGACCAGCTTGCCCAGCCATCCCTTGCGATGCCAAAGCGGCCACCAGGTTCCGCGGAAGACCAGCCGCTGGCGCACATCATTATTGGAGTTGCCATAGTTCAAGCGCATATTGTTGGGGTCGAGCACATTGGTGGGCGACTTGTAGAGCATCTCGTTCTGGTCGTAGTCGAGCGCATGGGCAAAGGTGTAATTGCCGCCAAAGGAGATGCCGCGCCAGGTGCGATGCTCCAACTGCACCACGCCGGCAAAGTAGGTGGAGTTGACGTTGCTGAGCATCTCCGTAATGTTGCTGTAGAGATGGTTGGGCCGGATCGACGTGTAGAGCGGCGTGGTATAGATTGCGCCCTGCGGCAGCGGGCTGGCTTTGCCCAGCGGCGGGCCGGGAATGTCAATGGTGTAGTTGAGTTGGCCGACGGTGGCGGTGTCGATATTGGTGTCGATAAAGTTGGGCAGCTCATAGCCCAGGCTGGACATTCCGGAGATCGTCAGCGATGTGTTGCGTCCGATTTGCTGTTCCACGCTGACATCGCCTTGCACCGATTGGGGCACTTGATAGTGGGGTGCAAAGAAATGCGCGCTCGGCAGCGTGGAGATCGCGCCGCCGGTGGGCGCGCTCGAGTCATCCTTGGGAAAGTTGGGCGCGCCGAAGGCCGTGGAGGAGGAATAGCGATAGGTGCGCTGGCTCTGCGGTGAGCCGGAGCCGGTGAGCACCGAGAACAGCGTCCCGTTGACGATGCGCGCATAAAAGACACCCAGGCCCAGGCGAAAGATGGTGTGGCCGTGGCCGAAGAGATCCCAAGCCATTCCGAAGCGCGGGCCAAAATTGTTGCGGTCATCGGGCGTAGTGTAGGTCTGCGGCAGTTGCGGATTGGGCTGGAAGGCTTGCGGTGTCCGTTCATAGTCATAGCGCAGGCCCAGGTTGAATGTGAGCCGTGGCAGTGCGTGCCAGGCGTCGTTGATGTAACCGGCCATGTCGTGCGTGATCAAGTAGTACGCCGCCGGGCCAAAGGTCTGCGAGAAGCCGGAGTACACATTGAAGTACACCGAGGGCGCGGGCGGTCCCATGCCTTGCGTGGCGTGATAGTAGTCGGCCAAAAAATTTCCAAAGGAGGTATAGCTATACGTACCCACGCCATTGTTTAAGTTATCGAGCAGATCGTAATTGCGATCCCAGTCTGCGCCAAACTTGACGATGTGGCTGCCCAGCGCCCAGGTGAGCGAATCGGTGACTTGGATGCGATGCTCATTGGGATACGCAGGCCGAGGCAGTTTGGCGGGGTTGCCGAGCACCATGCCTTCGCCGCTGGCTCCACCGGCGATGCGAATCTCGGGTGCGTAGCCAAAGGCATTACCGGCCAGCGGTGCCTCCACGCCGGTGGCCGTGGGGCTGGTCTCCGTGTCCATCTCGCGCGCATATTGCACGCGCACTTCGTTGGCCAGGTTCTCGGTAAAAAAGCTGGTGAGTCGGCCAATGCCCCAGTTCAGGGATTGATCGTCATTGCCGAAACTATTCACTCCGTATTGCACAGAGGACTGCGTCTGCACACCGTTGAGCGAACTCCAGCCCATGCGGTTGTACTCGATGGCCAAGCGGTTGCGATCGTTGATCTGCCAGTCGAGTCGTGCAAAGTTCAGCGTCTGGCTGCCGGTGCGCGGCACCACACCGCTGGTGCCCAGCACTACTTGCTGCAAGCCTTTTTGGTATTGTGCAATGCCCGCAGTGTAATCGTTCATGTCGAGCCGGTCGTAGATTTCGCAAGCGCCTTGCGTGGCCTCAAATTGAAAGACGCTGGTGTAGACGGCGCTGGCACTGGCCGTGGGTGCGCCGTTGCTGCCGGTGCCATAGGGCGGCAGATTGGCGCAGGTGATGGGAAATCCCAAGTACGTTCCGGTGGGCAGCTTGGGGATGGGCGCAGCAAAGATGGCCTGCGGACTGCCGGTGCGCGCAATCGCGGGTTCATTTTTGCGAACGTGGTCAAAGGAATAAAACCAGAAGAGTCGATCGTGACGGATGGGACCGCCGAGGGAAAAGCCGGATTGCTGTCGGTCGCCTGGGGGATTGTTCGGCGTCGTATTGAAGGCGAAACCACCCGAAGGCGTCGAGGTCGTTAGCGTGGCGTAGGGATTGGTTGCGGCCAGAGCGTTGTTGCGGTCAAAGAAAAATGCCTCGCCGTGAAAAGCGTTGCCACCGTGCCGCGT
>JAJZMO010000002.1 GCA_021798235.1 Acidobacteriota bacterium
GCCAACTGTGCGTGGTAGGCCTCGGCATCAATCGGTTGCAGTTGTTGCGCGATCGACTCTGCTTTGTCCAGCCCGCCGCCCAAAAATCCGGGAGCCTCCACAGCGTACTCGCCCAGATCGCTTAACGCGGCAGAGCTGTGTGGAGCCAGGCGCACGGCATCCTCAAACTCCGCGTGAACCTTGCGGGCCAGGTTGAGAGCTGTAAACCAGGAGGCGTGCTCGGCTGCCTCGCCGTAGCTGCGTCCCAGCCAGGTATGAAATTCGCTTTCCACTGGCTGCAATTCCACCGCGCGCTGGCATTCATCAATCGCCTCTGGCCAGCGTTGCTCCGAATAATAGGTGCGGCAGAGCAAGTTATGCGCCACGGCGTCTTGTGGATGAGCCGCTAGATTTTTTTGCAACTCCGCCATGGCCTCATCGGCATGTCCGCGTTCCAGCAAAGCGTGCGCAGCCGCATCGCCAACCTGCTTCCTTGCATTTGTGGACTGCGCGATCGCTTGTGGCTTCTTATGGCTGCGTGCGTGCGCAGCGGACGCGCACAGGGTCGCCCAAGGAAACAATCCCAATAGGAAAAATCGTTGTAGCGTGCGGGGGAATGCGGGCTTCATTTATGGAGTGTTTTGCACCTGTAGGCCGTTGCGCAGCGTGGAGCCATCCGTGGAGCTCAAGGCGACCACGGCGTGTTCCTCCAAGCCAGAGAGCACCTGCACCTGCGTCAGGTTCAATACGCCAATCTGGATGGGAGTTTGCAGCAAGCGGCCATTCACGACGCGGAAGACAAAATTCTGTCCGCCTTCGGCGTGCAGCGCCTCGCGCGGAATTGTCAGCACTTGGTTGAGGCGCAGGGTGGTAACGGTCAGCGTCACATTGGTGTTCGGCAGCAGAACGCCATCGGCGTCATCGACGGCGATCAAAGCCTCGCCCACATGGCGCGTTCCATATGTGATGATCGTCGACGGTACCTGCGTGATGTGCCCGTGCCAGATGCGTCCCGGACGCGCATCCCAGACGATGGTCACCGGTTGAGCAAGCGCTAGGCGGCCAATCTCCGGCTCATCAAAGTAGGCGCGAATTTGAATGCGTGCCAAGTTTGCCATGCGCAACAGTGCGTCGCCCGGTTGCACGTACGCGCTGGCCTGCACGGGGACAGAGAAGACCGTGCCATCAAACGGAGCGCGCACATTTTCCTGTTGCAGTGTATCCAGCGCGGCTTGGTAGGCTGCCTGCGCGTTGGATAGATCCGCAGCCGCTCGCTGGCGATCAATGGGCGCATAGCGCTGCGTCTGTTGTTGTTCCAGATTTTGCAAAGTCGCGTTGTCAATGGCCAAGCTTGTTCTGGCTGCCGTCACTTCGTTCTGCGAGGCGGAGCCATTTTGCGCTAGTTGCGTCAGAGAGTTCAGCAGGATCTGCGCATGATCGCGCCGCGCTCTGGCTGCATTGATCTTGGCCTGCAACTGTAGTTGCTCCGTGCGCGTTCCGCCTTGCTGCACGGCGTCCATCTGCGCCTGCGCTGTGCGCAGTGCCGCCAGCGCCGAGGCCACCTGCGCCTGCGCCGCAGCATCATCCATGGTCAGCAGTAATTGACCTTGGCTTACGCGCTGCCCTTCATGCACGAGCACTGTTTTCACTGTGCCCGCTGCGGGACTGTGCGCGACAAAATCACTGATCGGCTCCACATTGCCGTTTGTGCTCAGGTAGTCAATCAGGTCTGCGCGCTCGGCCGTGGCCGTGTGGATGGGCGTCGCACTCTGCATCCAATGGGGAATCAGTACGGCCAACAACAACAACAACGCTGCCAATGCAATCCAGCGCAGGCGTTTGGACTGGGGCTTTGTGGCCGCTCTTGTGGATGTCGATTCGGAAGCAGAAACGTGCATGTGCATGGAGGTCAAAGGCCAGTATATAGGACGCGCCAAACCCAAAATGGATGCAGGACTCTTGCACGACACCTGCCTGCGTCCCCCCGGTACAATGGGAACATGACCGCTCCCACTCCGCGCTACACGGACGACCACGCCAAAGCCGGACTCGACTTTGCCTTTCCGGCCATTGAGACCTGGCCGAATCAATTTCCGGCCTACGAAATCCTTATTGACGATCCAGAGTTCACCTCCGTCTGCCCCAAGACCAGCCTGCCAGACTTTGGTGTCATCACGTTGCGCTACATGCCGCGCGCCCGCTGTTTGGAGCTGAAGTCTTGGAAGGAATATCTCTTCAGTTACCGCAATCTGGGCATCTTTCAAGAGAATATCGTCAACCAAGTGCTCGTCGATGTGGTTAAGGCTTGCGACCCGGTCTGGGCCATTGTGAAGGGAGACTTCCGCCCACGCGGCGGCATCTCGACCGTGGTGGAAGCGCGCTGGCCCCGCCCGGAAGCGAAATAACTGCGCATCGGTCGCGGAACGTCATCGAGAGCGATTCGTAGCAAAGCTGCGCAAATCGAATTGCATAGCAGCCCCCATCCTGGCTGCTGCTATGCTGGCCCTGATGCCATCTCCAGAGCCATTCGAGCACGCGCATACGCACACACCCGTACCGCGTGCGGCGTGGGTCGCCTTGGCGCTGCTCACCGCACTCAATCTGCTCAACTACATTGACCGCTACATTTTGCCCGGAGTTCAGCCGCTGGTGCAGCGCGAATTTCACGTAAGCGACGAGCGCATGGGCGCGCTCACCTACGCATTTTTTATTACCTACATGTTGGCTGCTCCATTCACCGGCTGGCTGGGGGACCGCTTCCCGCGCAAGCCGCTGCTCGTTCTGGGAGCACTGCTGTGGAGCGTGGCCACGCTGCTCACAGCCACCGTGCATAGCTACGCCACTTTGTATTTGCGCCACGCCATTGTGGGCATTGGAGAGGCCAGCTTTGGCATCTTCGCGCCCGCGCTGCTTGCAGACTTTTGGCCAGAGGAGGAGCGCAATCGCATCCTGACCATCTTTTATCTCGCGCTGCCGGTCGGCGCTGCGCTGGGCTACATCTTGGGCGGGACGTTGGGCAGCGCCTATGGTTGGCGGACGCCGTTTTATCTCTGTGCCTTGCCGGGAATTGCGCTGGCTGCTGCCGTATTGTTTTGGATGCGCGAACCCCAGCGCGGCGCATCGGAACACTTGCCCGCCACGCCTGCGCGCGCCACAGTGGCTGGCCTGTTGCGCAATCGAGCCTATTGGACGGCCACACTCGGCATGGCCATGATGGTCTTCTCCATGGGCGGTATTTCGGTGTGGATGCCCACATTTCTCTATCGCACGGGCCGCTACTCATTACCCGCAGCGAATCAATTGCTGGGTGTGATCACCGTTGTTACCGGCATTGCGGGCACCTGGTTCGGCGGATGGTTGGCGCAGCGCTGGCTCCGGCACAATGCAGCCGCACTCTACTTGCTCTCTGCGTGGAGTGTGCTGTTGGCCATTCCCGCCGGAGTGCTTACGTTCTTTGGTCCGCGTGCGGGCATGGTGGCTGCGCTGGCTGCGGCGGAGTTTCTTCTCTTCCTGAATACCGGACCGCTGAATGCGGCCATCGTTAATTCCGTCGGCGCTCCTGTGCGCTCAACGGCGATTGCGATCGAGTTGTTTGCGATTCACGCGCTGGGCGATGCACCCTCGCCACGCCTGATTGGTTGGGTCTCTGACCACAGCTCGCTGCCGATGGGTTTGGCCTTGACGCTGGTTACCATGCTGCTTT
>JAJZMO010000300.1 GCA_021798235.1 Acidobacteriota bacterium
TCTCCCTCGCTGATCGCCGAGTTGGCTGCCAAGCAGGATCCGCTGCCGCGCAAGTTGGATGCGGCGCAGGCCAAGAACCTGTCCATCGAAAAGCTCTCCATCGACAAGGCCACCTTTGACACAATGCACGCCGCCGACCGCATGGCCCACGACAAGCTCAAGGAAGGCATTGAGGGCTTCAGCGCCGCGCTGGTGAATCTGGAATCGATCCTCTCCAAGCGTTTGGCCGAACTGGCAGCAACGGTCGGCGCACACTAACTTTTCGATTCGCGCAGCAAAGAGGACGAGCCGTGGCTCGTCCTCTTTTTTTCACCCACCAAACGTTTTCACGCGATTCCCCCACGCATATTTTTTTCATTTCGGGAAACTTGCACTGCGGCTCCGTGTTTCCATCAACAGTCCCCAACGCGTTGCCGATGGAGTCGGCAAGAGCGCGGGGCAAGCCTTTCGCAATCGCGCCGTGGGAGTGCCAGAGAAGTTATTAATCCGTGCCGGTTTTTGTGGAATTGAAATTGCAGTTTCGCTAAGGTAGGGGCACGGCAGAGAGATTGGTCGCAAAGCCACGCACGATGGTTTGGGTTCTCTGCCACTAGGAGGTATGCCATGACTCGGAATGGAAATCCACTCCAGCAGTTGTTTGAGGAGGTTGTGCAAGAGTGCTATCACAACGGCCCTGAACTCAATGATGCGGAGCTAACCAGTTACGTTGCCGGAGTTCTCGCAGATTTTTCAGAGACGGAACACCTCTATCGCATTCACAACGCCTATGGTCGTCCGCTGCGCGACGTCACCGACATGCTCATCGCCTCGGACCCCGTCTATGGGGACGCGGACTCCTTTGAGCGCGAGCGTCAAGTGCGCAAGCACATCGGCGATTTCAGCTTGTTCTTCGCCGGCATGTTTCCAGAGTCGGCGCAGTGGCGCCATCGCAACCACCAAGACGGTCTGCGTGCGCTCATCCGCGCAGGCAAGGAGAGCTACTACATCGTCTCGCAGTTCAATGTCTTTGAATTTGAGCAGGAGGCTCCGCTCTTTGGGCGCCTGGCAGAACACTTTGAGGCCTGCACGTATGGGCTGGGCTTGGTGCGCAAAGAGTTGGAGAAGCGGCGCATGTTGCCGTCGGCTCCGAACGCGCCGATTCAGCCTCCGCTGCTCATGTAGTGCGCGCTGCTGCGTCCCAGGCCCGCCGATCGAAGCGGGCTTGGCCTGCGGGAATCGCAGCGACCCCATCCCCCGCAAAGCAACGGGTGTGTGCCTTGTCGATCCCGCAAATGGATTGCGACAAGGCGCACCCCCCTACGGCTGCCGTAGCTGCTTGTCCCGCGCTCCTCTGAATCCTGAAAGAATGCTAGGCAAATCGGTCGTCAATTGCTGCGCCGTGGCCGCTGCCCTTGCGGAAAACTTCCTCATTTTTGCGTTGACAACGGTTGCCCAGATACCGCAATATGTTGTGCGGTGGCATTCATCCGCACGACCAGTCGTATCTGTCGTGTAAAAAGCGTCCTCTCTGGGGAGGGAGTTCGCAAACGGAGGCACCTAGAATCCGCGCTTGAGACGCGGTTCCGAACGAATGCACACCATGCTGTGTAAGGCAAAGATGGGCAAAGGCTCTGCCACGCGGCAGAGCCTTTTTTTCGCAGCATCCTGTCGGGCACCGTCTTCTGCGCAGCCTTTTTGACGGCCCAACGTCTATAGAGAGAACGTGGAGAGACCAATGCGCAAGATCAACTGGATTGCCCTCTTAACCGGATTGCTGCTGGTGTTTGCCACCGTGGCTCTGGCCCAACCGCCCGGCTGGGGCGGAGATGCGAGCAACTGGAATGGCCAGCCCGATGGCGGTTCTGGCAGCCAGCAACCCTCCGCCAATCCACAGGAGCAGCCACCACAATCGTCCGGCGCACAGGTGCAGGGCGATGCCTCCACGAACGGCGCATCGGATGCCAGCCAGCAGCCGACCGACGACCAGGATCCGCCGGTGACGGTGGGTCGCTTGGCCGCGCTCGATGGCACCGTGAATGAAGAACCGGCCGGCATCAACCAGTGGAGCACGGCGACCGACAACACGCCGGTCAGCACCGGGGACCGCATCTACACGCAGGACGACGGACGCGCAGAAATCCAGTTGGGCCAGACCGTGGCGCGACTCTGGCATCTGACGGACATGACGCTGACGAATCTGAGCGACTCCCTCACGCAATTTGGCCTGTCGCAGGGTACGTTACGCCTGCGCACCTTTAGTCTGAATGCGAACCAATCCATCGAAGTGGACACGCCCAACGGCGCGCTGACCGTGGTGCAGCCCGGATCGTTTCGCGTCGATGTCTACCCCAATGATGGCGGCACGCAGGTGACCGTCAACAGCGGGCAAGTGCAGATCACCGGACCCAATCTTTCGCAGAATGTCAACGCAGGTCAATCCGTGCGTCTGATGGGCACCGGCCCAATCACCGTGACCCAGGCCATGCTGCCCGGCCCGGATGACTTTGACCGCTGGAGCGAGCGCCGCGACCAACGTGTGCTGAATGCGCAGGCCTCTTCCAGTCAATATGTCAATCCCAACACCGTTGGCAGTGAAGACCTGAACGACTATGGCACTTGGAGCAACACGCCGGACTACGGACCCATCTGGTATCCCAACGCCGTTGCTCCGGGCTGGATGCCCTACTCCATGGGCCAATGGACTTGGGTGGCGCCTTGGGGATGGACGTGGGTGGATGCAGAACCGTGGGGCTTTGCGCCCTTCCACTATGGCCGCTGGGCGATGTGGGGAGGCCGCTGGGGATGGATTCCCGGCCCCTATGCAATGGCTCCTGTATATTCTCCCGCGCTGGTGGGCTGGGTCGGCGGACCCGGCTTCGGTGTGGGCTTTGGATTTGGCGGCGGCGTAGGCGTATCCGCATGGTTTCCGCTGGGGCCGGGGGAGCCATTCTACCCGTGGTACCACTGTGGCCCCCGCTACTTTGGCCAGATCAACATCACCAATGTCTACGGCTACAACCGCTATGAAGGGCTGCGCAACATTGGCAATCCCCGCTACTACGGCTACTTCCACGATCCGGCGCGGATGCAGGAGATCCATTTTGCCAATCGTCGCATCGCCACCACGGCCATGCGGCAGACGGAGTTTGCTCGCGGCGTACGCATTACACCGCAAACGGCCTTCCATCCCAATGCAGCGCAATTGCGCAATGCACAATGGATTCCGCATCCGATGGTGCAGCCCACGCTGCGCAGCCTAGCGCCACGGCCCACCCGCGTTGCCGGTGTCTCCAACCTGCGGCCAACGATGCGCATACAGAACGCTGGCAACATCGCACACTCGAACGCGGTGGTCAATCGCGGTTTTCAGCAGTCAGTGCCGTATGGCCACTTCGGCAGTGGCGGCGCGCAACGGCCCATGCCGCAATCCAACTTCAACGATAATTTCGGCGGCGGCAGACCGCTGATCCAGCGCAATGCCTTCCCGCAGCCGATGCCGGGCTTTCAGCAGCGGCTGTCGGCCATGCGCGCTGACCCGGGCCGCCCGCTTGACCCCTGGCAGGTGCGCAATCTCAGCCAGGGTCGCGCTGCTGGCCCTGCACGGTTCCCAGAATTTCCTTCGCACCCCGCCATGAACCGCAGCTTCGGTAGAAGTAATTTCGGAGGTGGAC
>JAJZMO010000291.1 GCA_021798235.1 Acidobacteriota bacterium
CCAACTCGCTTGCAAAAGATCATGGTTGCCAAGATCCATCACCGTAAACTTGTTGGCGCCCAGGAAACCGAAACCATAGGCCCCAGCTGGCAACACTGCGTTCGCAAAGTGCAAGGGAACCTCTGTCAGAATGTATCCCTGATATTTTTGCTGAATCCCTGAGGAGTATCCCGAGCTATCCACCAATCCCATCAGGAGCACGGAGCCGTCCGCAGTGCGCACGCCAAAAGTATTTCGCAATTGCATGGCCGCACTCTGCCCCTTGAAGAACACCGTCGCCGGTGCGATCTTCGTAAGGCTGGCTGGGGGCAATATCGCAGCAGCTACTGGCTTCTGCTTCTGCGCCTGTACGGAAAACGCTCCGCAGGATACTGCTAAGAGCAAAGCTGCAAACACTCTGGAGAACGAACGTTGCATACACACCTCGTTATGAAATCAAAATAGCGATCCGTACTGGACATTTTTTCAATCCACCAGCATTCTAGGCTGTGTACGGGGCATCGGCAATAGCAGCGCCCTGGCGGCACGATTCGTGGTTTAATTGTATAGACAGGATTTTTCATTTCCACCACGGCTCAAAACTTCATCCACGTTCAAGGAGAACGAGTTTGGCATCCGCAAGCCCCAAGGTTTTTTCCCACGCAATGCTGCGCGAAATTTACGAGCAGCCAGACGCAGTCACTGCAACGCTCCAGGCCTACGCTCCGGAAGGCAAGTTTGACGCCGAAGCGTGGCAGGCCGTGCATCGCGCGCTGCAGGGCCATGAGCGCATTGTGGTTGCGGCCAGCGGCTCCAGCCGTCATGCGGGCTTGGCCGGCGAGATTCTCATTGAAGACCTATCGGGCATCGCCGTCGATGTGGAATATGCCAGCGAGTACTGCTACCGCTCCACGCATACGCTGCACAATCCGGCGGTGATTGTGATCTCACAGTCCGGCGAGACCGCCGACACGCTGGCGGCCTTGCGCGAGGGCATTGCGCGCGGACTGGACACCATCTCCATCGCTAACGTGGCTGGCTCCAAGATGACACGCGAAGCTAGCGCGGCCCTGGTCACCCGCGCCGGCGTGGAAGCCGCCATTCCCGCGACGAAGAGCTTTACCACACAGTTGACGATGCTCTATCTGCTGGCCGTTTACGCGGGCCGCATGCGGGGCCGCATGACCACAACCGTTGCCGAGGAACACATCGAACAGATTCGCCGCATTCCAGCATTGCTGGAGCAAAACATCCCCGCATGGGTGGAGCAGATGAGCACCATCGCCGCCAGCTACGCCAAAGATGAAGCGTTTCTCTTCCTGGGTCGCGGCATCCACTATGCCATCGCGCGCGAAGGAGCGTTGAAGCTGAAGGAAGTCTCCTACGTGCATGCCGAGGGTTACCCCACCGGCGAACTCAAGCACGGCCCCAATGCCCTGGTCAGCCACGGTACGCCGTTGGTGGTTCTGGCCACCTGCGACCGCAACGATCCCGATTCCCTGCTGCGCTATTCGCGCACGCTCCAATTGCTCAGCGATATTCAGAAGCAAGGCGGCAACGTGCTCGCCGTGGCCACCGAAGGCGATACGGAGATTGGCCACCTCTGCAATCACTGCGTCTTTGTTCCCGCGGTCAGTGAGTATTTGCTGCCTATTTGCGAAGTGGTTCCCTTGCAAATCTTTTCCTACATGGTGGCCACGCAGCGGGGGTATGATGTGGATCGACCGCGCAATTTGAGCAAGGCCGTTGTGACAGAGTAGCGACGGTCCTGCACGGCGCGCAAGAATATCCGGCGGGGAATTCTCCATGTTGTTTGCAACCCGGTTTTTTGCAACCCAAAAGCACACCGATCGTTCCTGGT
Source organism: Acidobacteriota bacterium (assembly GCA_021798235.1). Next base: position 1,841 of record JAJZMO010000291.1, read on the forward strand.
TTCTGAGCGCAGCGTTGACTGCTGTCATTTCCCTGCCCCTGGCCGCGCAGGCGGCTGCACAGAAGCCTCCAGCGCCAACAACCGCGCCCGCAACGCTGGGATTGGGCACGGCATGGTATCCCGAACAATGGCCAGAGGCACGCTGGTCTGCCGACTTGGATCTGATGCAAAAAGCGCACATTCGCTGGGTGCGCGTAGGAGAGTTTGCGTGGAGTCGGATGGAACCCTCCGAAGGCCATTATGACTTCGACTGGCTGGAAAAAGCGATCGACGAAGCCGGTGCGCACGGCATCTACACCGTTCTGGGAACGCCAACCGCTGCGCCCCCTGCATGGCTGACGCAAAAATATCCGGAGACGCTGCGCACCAACGAAGATGGCCGCAAGGCCGAACACGGCAATCGCCAGCAGTTCAACTGGGACAACGCCAAGTACCGCGCGTTGGCCCGCGACATTGCCAGTCGCATGGCACAACGCTTTGGCCACAATCCCTACGTCATCGGCTGGCAGATCGACAACGAGTATGCCGCCGTCTCCTTCGACGCGCAGACCAAAAGCGATTTTCAACAGTGGCTGAAAACCTACTACGGTACGCTCGACAATCTCAACGCGCGCTGGACAACGGCCTATTGGAGCCAGAGCTACTCCAACTGGAACCAGATTCCGATTGAGACCGTCGGCGGCAATGGCAATCCCGGCCTACTGCTCAGTTGGAAGCGCTTTGTTAGCGACACGTGGCGCAGCTATCAAAAAAATCAACTGGACGCGATCCGCCAATTTGCCGACCCACGCCAATTCATCACGACGAATCTAATGGGATGGTTTGACGGCTTTGACCACTACACCGTTACGCAGGATTTAGACCTGGCCGCATGGGACGATTACGTTGGCGAAGGCCACTTGGATGCAACGCTCAACGGTGCCACGGACGATCTAACACGCGGCTTCAAGCGCAAAAATTTCTGGATCATGGAGACGCAGCCCGGCCACGTCAACTGGCAGGCGGTCAACAACGACCTCGACAAGGGCGAGGTGCGCGCCATGGCTTGGCACAACATTGGCCACGGTGCGGATGCCATTGGCTACTGGCAATGGCGCAGCGCGCTGAACGGACAAGAGGAGTACCACGGCACGCTGCTGGGCGCCGATGGAACTCCACTGCCCTTGTATGCCGAGGTGGAGCAGCTGGGCCGAGAAATGGAAAAGGCCGCACCCGCGCTGGTTGGCACCACGCCCAAATCGCAAATTGCGATTCTCCACACCTATCCCAGCTTCTGGGCCATCAACTGGCAGCGGCACAACAAATATTACGACCCGGTTGCGGAGTTGCTCAGCTACTATGGCCCGCTCCGTGCCATCGCCCAATCGGTGGACATCGTGCAACCGACGGCCCCGCTGGGCCAATACAAGCTGGTCGTGGCACCAGGGCTGAACGTGCTCTCGGATGCGGCGGCAAAGAATCTCATCGCCTACGTCCAACAGGGCGGACACTTGGTGCTCGGCCAGCGCACGGGCATGAAAAACAGTGACAACGCCCTGCAACCAGAACGCCAGCCTGGGCCGCTGGTCGACCTGCTCGGCGGGCGTGTCGAGGCATACTACGCACTGGAACATCCCATTCCGTTAGACGGAGCCTGGGGAACCAACACCAGTCAGATGTGGGCGGAGCGGCTGCAAATCACCCAACCCGGCGCAGAAGTTTTAGCCCGATATGGCAAGAGCAATGGCTGGCTCGACGGCGAACCCGCTGCCATCACGCGCAAGGTGGGCAAGGGCCGCATCACCTACATCGGGGCATGGATGGACGACGC
>JAJZMO010000030.1 GCA_021798235.1 Acidobacteriota bacterium
ACACTTTCGCAGCTAGAGACTTTTTGGGTGCGGATCAGGAGTTGGCAGTGTTGGCTGCTCTCCACTGCGCATGGCAAAAGGCATCGGTCATGCCGGCGATGTAGTCGGCGATGACGCGTGGAGCGCCCTCTGTCGCTATGAGCGCGGCATGTCCGGCGGGCAGGAGTTCAGGCCGCCGCATCCAATGCGCGAAGAGGCCGCCGATTACGGTGCGGGCCTGTTCGTGGTCCCGCTGCATCTCCGGGGAGTCGTAGAGATAGCGGAAGAGATATTGCTTGGCCTCGCGGCGCTGCGCCTCCATCTGCGGAGAGAATGCGGCCAAGCGTTGCGGGCAACGGCGCACATCCTGCAAGCTGCGCACGCCTGCGGCCAGGGCGTTGGTGTGCGTTGTGGCGATTAAGTCCCCGGCCAGCGCGTCCAGCATGCGCTTGATGGATTCATGCAGCAGCAATTTTTCCGGTGTATCTGTGTGCTCTGTAGCCAGCGGATCGTAAAACCTGGCGAAGAGGGGAACCTGGGCGCGCACGTGTTCCCAATGGAGAATGCCGGCTTCGATGCCGTCGTCGATGTCGGCGGTAAGATAGGCGATCTCATCGGCCCAGTCAATGATCTGCGCCTCCAGCGGAGGGCGCTGATCCAGAAAGTAGGGCATAAGTTCCGGATGCTGCGCCGCGGTATAGTCACGCGAATGTTTGACGATGCCCTCGCGCATGGCCAAGGTCAGGTTCAAGCCGCGAAAGGCGGCATAGCGCAGCTCAAAGTGTTCGACGATCCGCAGCGCATGCAGATTGTGATCAAAGCGCAGGCCGTGTTGTTGCAGTGCAGCGTCAAGCGCTTGTTCCCCCGCATGGCCAAAGGGAGGGTGGCCGATGTCATGTGCCAGGGCAAGCGTCTCGGTGAGGTCTTCATTGAGGTGCAATGCGGCGGCGACGGTGCGCGCAATCTGCGCGACCTCAATGGTGTGCGTTAAGCGACTGCGGAAGTGGTCGGAGTAGCGATGGGTGAAGACCTGCGTTTTGCCAGCCAAGCGGCGAAAGGCGCGTGCATGCACCACACGGCCACGGTCGCGTTGAAAGGCAGAGCGGTAGGCATGGGTGGGTTCGGCGTGCGCGCGGGCCGAGAGTGGATCGTCTGCTGCGCCCGAAACTGCGCATACTGCAAGGGAGTATTCCGTCATGCGCCCATTGCCGCGAAGTTATTTTTGCGTTGCTGCATTGCCGCGCACTTCCACCTTGGAGAGCTTGGACAGGCGCATCTTGGCGCTTTCCAATTTCTTTTCGACCTTGCCGGCCTCGCCTGGTTCGGCGTCGCCCGGAGCGGAATGCGCATATTCGGCCAGAGAGCGCTCCCACTGTGCGATTGCCTGACGCAGGCGCCCGGTGCGTGCGTAGAGTTCTCCCAGGTGATCGTGGACCGTGGGGTCATCGGGCATCCGCTCGCTGGCCTTTTCCAGGTTTTCTTCCGCCAGCGCATACTGGCCCAGCTTCAAGTTGGCCCAGCCGAGAGAATCCAGATACGCTCCGTTTTGCGGATCCAGCCGCACGGCATGTTGGATGAGCTGGAGCGCCTCATCCAAGTGCATGTCATGGTCGGCCATCATGTAGCCCAGATAATTCAGCGTCATGGGATTGTCGGGCGCAATGGCCATGGCCTTGCGGAAGGCGGTCTCGGCAGCATCGAAATGTTTTTGCCGTTCTTCGAGCGCTCCCTGCAAAAAGTCGATGTACATTTTCTGCTGGGGCTGGGTGCTCAAGGCTGCGGCCTGGTTGAGAGTATCTGCAGCTTCCTTCCAGCGGCGCAGCCGGGTGTAGGTCTGCACCAAGGCCAGCAACACGGCGCGATTGCGATTGTTCCCCGCTTGCGTCTGGGCAGCGTCCGCGTTGGCGGGTATCGTTTGCAGTAAAGATTTTTCCAGAGCGATGGCCGACTCGGACTTGCCCGTGTCCACCAGTTCACTGGCCAGTGTCAATTGCATGTCTACAGACTTGGGAAATGTCTGAACGGCCTCCTGCGCTGTGGCGAGAGCCTGGGGCCAGGCGTGCGCGTCGCGATCGGCGTCAATTTCGCCCTGATAGCCATGCTCGGCGTAATCCCCGCCCAGCGCAATCAATTGTCTGTAGCTGGCAATGGCAGCCTCGGTTTTGCCTTGTTCGCGTTGCACATTGGCCAGTCGATCTAAAAAGATGGCCAGATTATTTTTTTCGCCATCGGTGTAGACGTTGTTGGTGTGCGTGGCTCCGGCGACAAGCTTTTGCAGGCCATCGGCGGCGCTTTGCAAATGTCCCTGCGCTTCGTCGAGCAGCGCGCGGTTGTAGTGAACTTCCACCGAATCCGGCTCCGCTTTTTCTGCCTTCAGCAATGCGGCCTGGGCTTTGTTGAGATGGCCTCGTTCCCGCTCCAGCTCTGCTACACGCAGATCGGACTGCACATCGTCGGGGTCTTCGGCGGAGATGCCTTCAAAGAGTTTCAGCGCCTGACGTGTGTGCTCGGTTTGCAATAAATCCTGGGCCAGCGCGCGCTGCGCGTCCAGGTTGTCCGGGTCGTTGTCGAGCGCGTTCTGATAGGCGGCAATCGCATTTTTTACGTCATGCACCTGGTCATAGGCGCTGCCGAGAACGAAGGAAATCTTCGGGGTGCGGTCGTCGAGCGAAACACTGTTGAGCACCTGAATCACATGCTGCCAATCGCCCTGGCTGCCGTAGAGCCGCGCCAGGCCCAGCACCGCGTCTTCTGAGTTGGGATCGATGGCGTGTGCGGCCTGCAATTGTTCCTGGGCCTGGGCTTCTTGATGGTTCATCCCATACAACTGGCCGAGCATCAGATGATTTTCAATTTTGTTCGGCTCCAATTGCACGATGGTTTGAAACTGCTCAATGGCCAGCTTCAACACGTCCGGAGACGGCTGGCTGGAGCCATCGCCGAGCGAGCGGAGATACACGCGGCCCAGCAGCTTGTGCGCGTCCAGATTCTTCGGATGATCTTGCAGGACTCGCTGCGCGGTGCTGACCGCATCGCGCACATTGCCCATGCGAAAGTACAGATCGGCCAGGCTATTCTGCAAAAACGGAGACTTGGGGTCGTAATCCATGGCCAGCTTGAGCTGTTCCACGGCCTGCGTGGCCAAGTCGGCGTTTCCGCTCTCCGTGGCGGAGTCTTCGTACAAATGCCCCATCATGAAGTGGTAATACGCTTCGGCGCGATGGTTGCTGTTGGCGTCGGCATCGGATGCACCCGCGTTGGCATTTGGGGCGGGAGTTTTGGCTGTAGCCCGGGCCGAGGCTGGCAGCAGGAAGAAAGCGCCCGCCAGCATTGCTGGAATCGTCCAGCTTGCGTGCAGCGTGCGCTGCGCCTTGCAATGCAGATTCCTCGTTTGCCGCTCTACCGTCATAGATATGTTGCGCGCCTTTCCCTCTCCGCAGCTTTGCGCGGCGCGCGCCGCGTACGGCATGGCCGCCGAGCGCGCTAGCAAGGATTGTACGCCTGCCGCATTGCCGATGGAGAAGGATGCAGGCGGCCCCGCCGGGCAATTTTAGTGGCGGAAGTGGCGCATTCCCGTCAACACCATGGCCACGCCCAGCCGGTCGGCTGCGGCGATCACTTCGGCGTCGCGCACGCTGCCGCCGGGCTGCACCAC
>JAJZMO010000075.1 GCA_021798235.1 Acidobacteriota bacterium
GGGCGCACGTACGTCAGTTATGACAGGCCGTCAGCGGAGTTGGATCAATTCAACAATCCCAAGATCAGTATGATGGCGAAGATGCTCGATAAGAAGCTCGATAGCATCGCACAATCCGCAACCCACTGATCGACAAGCGTCTGGCTGACGCACCTACAGCAGAAAGCGAGGAGAACATGAGAAAAGGTTGGCCAACTCTTATTCTTGCGGGCATATCGCTGGCGCTGGCGTCAGTCGGACCGCTCATCTTTCCTATTGCCGAGTCGGGCACAAGCAGTCTGAGCGCCCTGGCACTGCACTGGATGGTCCCGGCGATCGTGCTGCTTGCCATTATCGCCATCGCAACGCGCAAGCGCCTGCCCCTAATCAGCCACTCCATCTTCTGGGGAGCACTCGCTGGGATGGTCGCCACCGTTGGCCTCGAATGCATTCGCATCTCCGGCTTCCACCTTGGATACATGCCCGGCAGTATGCCCAAACTCATGGGCGTCCTGCTCCTTGATCAATTCATGACCGGCCCCACCGTCCTGTCCAACATTGCCGGCTGGGCTTATCATTTCTGGAATGGCGCGTGTTTCGGGATTGTCTATGTCCTCTTTCTCGGCACGCGTCGTCGCTGGGTGGCTATCCCGTACGCATTAGTCATCGGAACGATCTTTATGCTCAGCCCGGTAGTCCGCGCCATGGGCATCGGCTATTTCGGTCTTCAGTTTTCCGTGGGCTTCCTGATAGTCGTTTATCTTGCCCACCTGGTCTTCGGTTCCATACTCGGATGGCTGTCTCGGCGACTTCTTCAAGCCCAGCCCAGCGCGGTTTGGCAGGCTGCCCGTTTGATATTCAGAAAGACTAAAAGACTAGCGACGAACAGCAGCCCTCGGAATATCCGCGAGCAACAAAATGAAGTCCCGCAATCGAAGCAGAAATGCCTTCGATTCCAGATTACCGCCCGAAAATGCCGTCCATAATCCGGGTCCGCGCCTGGACGACTTCCAAATCGGACACAGCTGTGCTCGCATCTTTCACGGCTTTCCCCATTCCTCGCAACTGCCACGCAAACTCTGAGCAATGCTTGCAGATTGCAAGATGGATACGTAACCGCAACTTCTCTGCAAAGCTGGCGTTCACCGCCTCATCGCTCGCTATTTGTCGGACTACTTCGGCGCAGCTAAGCATCCCTCATTCCTTTCTGAATCCCTTCCGCTCCAGACATTCCCGCAAATGGTGGCGAGCCCTAAAAAGAATCACACCAATGTTAGTGCTGCTCAAATCCATCTTCTTACAAATTTCTTGCGTGCTCATTTCTTCAACCTCCCGCAGGTAGAAAACGATCCTCTGAGTATCCGGCAATTTTCCAAGACAATCCCGAATCGACTTCCCGGCTTCCATCCCATAAATCTCCCGTTCAATGTCGGCAGGTGGCCGGCGCCATCGTCCTCTCTGATCAAACCGTGACTCCACCACTTCGTCGATCGGGTCATTCTTTTCGATCTTGATCACCTCCCGGAGATGCTCTTTCACCTTGTTGTAGAAAATGCTAAACAGATAAGTGCGGATATGTGCCCGCCCCTCAAAATTTGGCGCCGATTCAATGAGTCCAAGAAACGTGGATTGAGCGAGATCTTCGGCTGCTTCGAGGGAAAACCCCATACCGCGCGCAGCGCGCAAAAGCTGCGGCAGATAAGCGTCAACCACTGCTCGTACCGTATTGCGCTCGCGACTCTTCAATCGTTCAAGGAATCCCGGCTCCGAAAAATTAAGATCCATTCATTTGTCATCAAGCTTCACAGCCCGATGATCCCACTCCTCTCTATACCAGCCCTTGCCGGGGTTCTTTAGGCTTTGATATTAGCCGTCCTTCTCAATTTCGGTCTGGACCTCGAATTCTCAAAGAAGTGTAATCACCTGACGCACAGTGCGACAAGCCATTTCACCAGTTTTGCTGAACAGCATCTCTTTACAGTCTGCGCGGATCATCGCTTTCTGGCCGTTTGGCCGGTAAAGTCGATCCCCTCCTGCAGAGCAGGAAAGACAAGTTCTGGATCGCTTTGTTGAATATCGACTCCCATGCGGGCTTTAGCAGCAGCGCTCTGTTTGTCGCACTGAATCAGTAAGCCTTCGCTGATTCCTTGCTTTTGCCTCCAGGTAATCAATAGTGGTCTAACGCAGCCTTCGGCTGATTCAGTCTTTTGACATTCGTTTCCGGGCGAACTATAGGCTTCGCTCGGCTCCTTCTGTCAATCCCGCTTGTGCAGCTCCGCGCGGCGCAGACGTGCGCGCCGTGCTCGCTTCCGCGCCCCTGCGGGCTTCGGGGATGGACAGCGCCTCACTTCGCCTTTTTTCGCCAGCCATGAAACGAATGTCTTTTTTTGGCCCCATAGGGCCGAAAAGAGGCAAATCCACACTTGGAGCACATCATGGCAACCTCTACAGTCAACAGCACAGCCGCAACCGCCAACAATAGCGCAGCCCGCAGCCGCAACGAATCGCAGCGCAAGTATCGCAGTGATTCGCCCTACCAGCAGCGCACCACGCAGCGCGACAACCCCACGCAAATGCTCATCAAGCAGGCCGTGGACCACCTCATCCAGCAGCTTGAGGCAGGAAAGAGCGAAGCCCTCACCGCCTATCTTTCGGCGATGGCGCGATTCCATAACTACAGCTTTGGCAATGTTCTCGCCATTGCCCGCCAGAAGCCGGACGCAACCCGTGTTGCGGGCATTCGAGCATGGAACGAACTGGGCCGGTTCGTGAAGAAAGGCGAGAAAGGCATCCAGATTCTCGCTCCCGTGGTGGGCCATCGGCGGAAGAAGACCGAACCCGAGCAGGACGCGGAAACAGAAAACAACGTCAAGCCTCAACCTGTGTTGATCGGCTTTCGCGCCGTGTATGTGTTTGACGTGAGCCAGACCGAAGGCGTGGCGCTGCCGGAGTTTGACCACAACATCAGCGGCGAAGTGGGCGGCCACCGCGACCACCTGATGGATTTCCTCAACCAGCAGAACATCGCGCTGGAGTTCAACGAGAAGATTGCCCCGGCGCTTGGCGTCAGCTACGGCGGCAAGATCGCTCTTCTGCCCGGCCAGTCCAAGGCCGAGGAATTCACCACGCTGGTGCATGAAACGGCGCACGAACTGTTACATAAAGCCGAGCGCCGCACCATCACCACCGCAACCGTCCGCGAGACGGAAGCCGAAGCCGTGGCCTTTATCGTGGGTCAGGCCATCGGGCTGGAGATCGGCAACAGCAGCGCCGACTACATCCAGCTTTACCACGGCAACGCGGCGCTGTTGACTGAAAGTCTTGAAGTCATCCAGCGCACCTCCGCCGTGATTCTCGGCGCAATCCGGGAAGAGGCTCCGGCCACCGAAAGCGGGGCCGTCGCGGAGGTGGCCTGATGCGCACCGTGGCGCTCATCCTCATGGAGGCCGGGAATCTCCCTCCCGGCTTCCATATCCACATCGACAACCCGCCGTGGATGCCGCTCGATATCGAGGACATCGGCATACCCGGCCCGCATGGTTTGGTTGCCATCTCTGTCGCGCACTACGGCCAGCAGAACGGCGACACGATGCGCGACCCGGAGATGCTGTTTGAGTTGCGCCGCGCCGGACAGGATATGGAACTGTTTCCGT
>JAJZMO010000200.1:0-861 GCA_021798235.1 Acidobacteriota bacterium
ACTCGCTCGCGACGAGGGGTATGGCGGGCGCACTATACGCCGAAGCTCAAGAAGCGGACGGCGTTGTTGCGCAAGCTCAAGGAGACGTTCCGGCGCTTTCAATCGCAGCCGCTGGACCGGGTGGTGGCACTCATCAACCCGGTGTTGCGCGGCTGGATTGGCTACTTTGCGATCGGACACTCGAGCCGGTGCTTTGGCTTCATCAAAGACTGGGTGGAAAAGAAGGCGCGGCGTCATTTGGGGCGAGCCAGGAAACGACAGGGCTTCGGTTGGAACAGGTGGAGTAGGCAGTGGTTGTACGAAACCGTGGGGCTGTTCAATGGCTGCCGCGTTAACTACGCCGCACGCTGAAAGCGCCGCCAGCATGATAGGTCACATAAACTTTGACAGGAAACCGGCAGGAAAGCGTAGTGCGGGAAAACCGCCCGCTACGTTTGACGAGGCGGGGACTGGAGACGTGGCATGGTCGAGATACAGTGGCACTCGCAGACGAAAGGGCGAGATCACAGTGAACACAAACTTCGACCTAAACCGGCGCGCCAGTTCTCGACCCTACCTGCGAGGGACTGGGGGTGAAATTCCCCCGGTCTACTCTCCACAAATCAACTACCTGGATTGGCCTCCAAAGTTATTGGCAATCTCGGATAGAGCCAAATATCTTGGCGTCATCAGACCTCTGCCGATCGTCGGGTTTTGGCAATGTGCTTGTCCGAGCACTGTTGGCCCCGGATCTGTCCCAGCCCTCTGCCCGTCCAGCGTTTGAAAGCACGGCGAAAGGCCGCCGAATCGTTAAAGCCCAGGAGCGTGGCGATGTCGTCCGCACTCAGTCTGGTGGTTTTCAAATACTCGAGAGCCAGAGAG
>JAJZMO010000200.1:871-3625 GCA_021798235.1 Acidobacteriota bacterium
ACTACCTGGATTGGCCTCCAAAGTTCAGACCTCCGGACATAGCGCCTTTGGAAAATGTCCGGTTTCGGGGTGGTCATGAGGCCGGGGCCGCGTTCGTGGCGCTGCGGTGGGCCGGTGTGCCTGGAAAGGCGAGACCGATGAGCGGCGCTGAACGTACGGCGAAGCGAAGTCGCAGCCGAGTGCCCGGGAAGGCGGTGGCGGTCTCGTTGAGAAGCTCGCAGAGGGCCTGCGCGGCGCGCGTTCGATGCGGGGAGCTCAAGGGCGCCAGGGTGATTTGCAGCTCCTCCTGAGTGAGGTGGATGTCGCCGGCGGCGGCGAACAGCTCGTGGAGGAGCGTCCGGCCCTCCTGCTCGGCCCGCGGGTAATGTGGCCGCAGGAGATTGAACAGATCGCTCTCGGCCTGGTAGGCGAGCATCTTGATGATGTCGGTCAGATGCTTGCGCTCGGTGGCGAGCTTGACGACGGTACGCTCGCTCAAGTCCCGGATCTGAACGCGCGCCGGAATACGGCGCCGCTTGTGCATGAGCTTGCGCAGATGCTTCCGGGCGACTCGTAGTTGTTGGCCGAGCGTGCCGTGGGCGATCTTGAAGCCGCGCATCGTCGGGCGGCGCTGCTCGGTGTTGTCGGCGGCGGCGGCCCCGTACTCACGCTCGATTTTAGCGAGTTCCGCCCGTGCGGCGCGGCACTGCTTCTCGAGCGCGCGTCGCTCGGGATTGGGAATGGTGCGGGTGGGGTCCTCCGGTTCGATCCGGTAGTCCACGAGCGCATCGAGAAGGAACTCCTCTCGCATGTACTTGAAGAAGTTCTCCTGCCGCCAACGATCGAACATGCGATAAGCCACTTCGATGTCGCGCAGCTCCCAGCGACTGGTGATGATCTGGGTCTGATGGCCGCCCTCGCACAGGCGCGTGATCTGCCGCAGGCGCAGCTTCCCTTTCAGGAAGCGCACCGGCTGGTCATGCAGATCGTATGTCACCCAACGCCCATCGAGCTTGGCGCGGCGGCGTACGAAGCGCCGCTCGTTGACGAGCCGACCCTTGCCTTTGCGGTAGGTGAGGATATCGAAGCCCTGTTTGATCATGCTGCGGAACAGCTTCGGACTCCAGCCGCCGCGGTCAAAGACGATGGTCACCGGGCGTTCCCCGAGCGTCGCGCGCACCCGGCGCAGCAATTCGGGGAAGGCCTTGGCCAAGGAGGCATCCAGCTCTGCGGTGATCAGCAGCAGCGGATCGCCGCCGCGATCGTTGATCCAGTAGTCGGTGGTGGCGGGCATCGCCAGATGGCGTCGCGCTACGTAAGCCTTGGAAATCGTGCGCTCCCCGTGATAGGCACGCACGTGGCCATCCACGTACAAGAACCCCATCAGCTCGCCGCGTTCGGCCACGCGCACCCGAGCCAGCTGCGCGCCCATTTGCTCGGCGCAATGATGGGCGGCAAGACGGCCGAGCGCCCGCCTGAGGGTCTTGACCTCGGGCGCCCGGTCAAGCCCGAGGAGTCTGCCGAAGGTGGCCGGATCGCGCTCCTTGAGCTGCTCGGGGCGCTGCACGCGCAGCAACGCCATCAGGAACAGCGTCAGCAACGTCGTGCGTAGTCCGTAGAAGGCGGGCCCGATTCCCCCGTAGAGCTTACGCGCGATGCGCAACACTCCGCTGTGCACCAGGAACGGTACGGCCAGCAGTGCGCCGAGGCCAGGGACCCGCTCACCGTCACGGAACATCGGTGCCGCATCCTCGAGCAATCCCAGATACGCCATCTGCCGATCGCAGGTTCGATCGCTCGCGTCCTGGTCCAGACTCAGCGGCACCGGCTCCGCTTCCTCAGTGGTTTCCCCGACCATCCTCGCATCCACCGGCGCCACTATCGTCGCCGGCATAGCCAACGCAGGTTCGGCACCGTCTTCGCTCTCCGAGGTGCTTGACACGCTGCACGCCAACGTCGGCGCCGCCGGCTCCCTGGCTACCGGCACGCTCACCGGGACCCAGGCCAGTTGCTCGAGCGGCTCGTCCCGTGAAGGCCCGACCAGCTTCCTGATCGCTTTCTCGTTCACACCCAGCCGCTGCGCAATCGCTCGGTTGCTCAGCCCTTGGGCTTTGAGCCTCTCGATCAGCCGCAACCGCTTACCAGAGATCCGGCGCCGGCCGCGCCGCCATCCCTCGGGTCGGCCCAGTCCCACCATTCCCCCTGCGGCGTAACGCTCCTGGTGGCGGCGAATGGTGCGCTCGGTTCTGCCAAAGGCCCGCGCCAGCTCCGTCTGCTGAGCGAACCCACTGTCAACCAACATCACCATCGCATACGACTCAGCCACCGCATCGCCGGTGCAATAGTGATACACCGGCAGGCCCCCGACCACGATCACCCGCTGATCTCCCTCCGTGCGCACGGTGCAGCGCGCGTTGATGACCACGGTATCGGACGGGGCCACCGCGGGCAGGCCCAAGGCAAGCTGGCTGTTCATGCCCGCCAGCAGAACCGGACAGGTTTCGGTCCGCAACCTCCCGCCAAAAAGGCCCGCCATATCGGGGGCTTACGTACCCTCAGGTCAAAAAACCGGACAGGTATTGGTCCGCACCCCCAGCGGCAAAACCCCCGACTTTCAGCCGCGGAAAGCAGCTATGTCAGGAGGTCTGAATCTAAGGACGGGAACGGGCATCTTGAGCAGAAGCGGCCCCGCTGCCGGTCTTTGTTTGGGCCGACAGGGGAGCCCATGAGCCGCAAAAGATTTCGAGATGTTCCAGTATCGCCAAGTCCTGGTGC
>JAJZMO010000242.1 GCA_021798235.1 Acidobacteriota bacterium
GGCTTCCACGCGCGCCCGATCCGCGTTTAGATTTGCGGTCTGGAGCGTCTGCCGCAGCAGGGTGTTTAACTGCTCCAGCATCGGGCCTTGAATGTACTCCTGACAAGCGGTTTTGATGGACTCCAAGCGCGCATTGCGTTTCTTGCCACTCAGAGCTTCCAACTCTTCGACGGTCGCGGGCTGGCCGATGTCTTCCCGGAAGACGGTGATGTCGATGTCTTCGGAGAAGCGTTCAATCAAGCCGTAACCTTTCGAGAGCGAGGTGCCACCCTTAAAGAGCAGGCGTGGGCCACCGGCCTCCAGTTCGTTGAAGAGCGCGTCGAGCGTCCAACAAACCCAGAAATCCTTTTCGATGTTTTGCTCATTGGTGCGGAGCCGGTCGGCAGCGCCGACAAAGAGGTCGCGGCGATCCTCGTCGCTCGCGGCCAGTACGGTTTGAAAGCCCTCGGTCATCTACTACTCGAACTCCTCGCACTCTTGATGATAGTGGCCGGCGCGGACGCACGTCTCGAAGGCTTCCGCTTCTCTACCACTGGCAGAGCTTCAGCGTTCGCCTGCCGGAGCAGGTCGCGCACGATCATTCGCATCCACTCCGGCAGCGCCGACAGGCCGCTGCGTAAGTCGTCCTGAATGGCCTGTCCATGATCGGGGTCTTTAAGGACGGAGACAAGGCGCTTGCGTAGGCTTCCGTCGTCGGACGGAAGCATGTCACGCAGCCAATGAAGCGCCTGCACGAAACGCATAGCAGGGCGGCCCGCCCAATAAAGGCGGCTGGGGGCGGCGGATTGGAAGTCGAGCGTTAGGTTGCCGATGGTGATGGGCCGCAGGCGGCCATCGGTGAGCACGCCGATGCGCGCCGGAACAGCGTCGGTGAGTCCGAGGTCGTTGGCGGCGGTGAGGCCATCCACCACCACTCGGACCTTGCCTTTGCGGGCCAACGCGTCGATCACGTCGCGCGGATTGGGATAGGTGGGCTTTCCGGTGAGCCGATTGTCCTGGGGGGTATCGTAGAAGCCGCGCGCAATCCGCCGCAGGTTTCGGGAAGCGACCAGCCGATGGAGGGCCTGATCGACCGCAGTGCGTGGCCCTAGATCGGTAAAGTCCTCCGGAGTCCAGACGCGCGGCTGCGCCGGGGCAGAGATGCGATCCCGGATGGCGGCTGGAATGCTGGATGCCGACACGGACATTGGGTGGCCTTATGTCAGAAAAATGCAACAAACTTCTGACTACTCTAGTATAGCTCCATGTAAGAAAAATGCAACAAACTTCTGACTATTTAACCGCACGAAGAACAGCCGCCAGCGGCGGCTCGTGCGCTCAAGATTTGCCGCTAAGAACGCCCCGGCGGGGCTGCGGCTAATCAGAACCAATAGCCGAAGAGATGGATTAGATATTGAACTCCCTGCGCCAGCCTCCGCCAGCGGCTCCGGCCAAAGACGGCTTCGGGAGGGTTCCACGGTCAGCCTGTCCTGCGGTGCTGACCTCTCTTGGATTTATCGTGTGTCTCCGCCGCCTTCGACGCTTTCGCCCTGGTAACGTCCACTTCTGGGTGCGGCAGCTCCCATCCCGCCATGCCCTGCAATACGCGGTCGGCATGCTTGATGGTGTTCACATGCCCGTAGTGCTGCTCAATCATGTGGACGGAAGTTCCCATCTGCTCGGCAAGGAAATATACGTCTACGCCTTCCTGCAATCGCAACGTGGCATAGGTGTGGCGGAAGCAATAAGTCGAGCGCGGAACGCCCTGCGTGCCTTCGCGCAGCTTCGCTTCGTTCAGAAGATCGGCAATCAGACTGCTGTAGAGAGTCTTTGCGGGCTTGCCGGTGACGTTGGTAAATACTCTGTCGTCCGGCTCCGCAGCTTTGGAGATGACGCGGATACGCTCTAAATAATCTCCAACGCTCTTGGGCGCAACCAGCTTGCGGGATTTGCCCTTGCCCTGTACAAACAGCACCACGATCTCTCGTCCCTCGCGGTCCTTTGCGGGCATGATGTCACGCCAGCGCAGATTCTTCATCTCTGCTGGCCTCATGCCCGTATTACAGGCAATCAGAATCATGTTGTAGGTAACGGTGCGATACCAAGTGCTTGATGGCTTATCGGCCTCACCAATCCACTTGCGGCCTACGGTGTGTAGCTTGCGATATTCCTCCAGCGTGAACTCATCGCGCCGCATCGTCTTGAGCTTGGGGCGCTCATCGAAACGCTGGCTTGCGGGGACATAACGTTTCTTGATGGCGTAATTCATCACCGCGCCGAAGATGGACATCTCAAACCGGATGGTGGAATCGCTGATAAAAGGAACTGTCCGTTCATCGGAAGGTTTGACCTTAATCGGTTTCAAAACCCGAATGCCAAGAGTGTGCTGAACCTTCGTGCGGCGCTCGGCTTCCTTGTCCGCGAAGGCTTGGGCCATCTCATCGCTGACCTCCCGAACGCCGTTGCGCTTGTTGCGCCCTGCGCCGTTCACCCGTCGCCATGCAGGATAGCCGCCCCAAAGCTCATCCCCGATAAGGTGAACCTGTGTGGAACCTACATATCGGTCTAACGCGCCTTCGATGATGGCGCGAAGTTTCTTGGGACGCGCCTTGCTGATTTCCCCTCGCTGCGCCCGCGCTTCCTAGGTCAGCAGATATTCTCTGCCCACTTCGCGGAAGGGACGATTGAAGATAGGAACGTCATGCTTGATGCGGAATCGAACGCCTGCGTCTTGATCGAAGGCGCGTTCCCGCGCCGCTTCTTTATCCGTAGTTTTGAGCGAAACCGTCTTGTAGCGATCGGCCTTCGGCATCTTCATGCGGCAATACCACATGCGATGCTCCACGTCGCCGCGCCGGAAGATGATGAGGCCCGGCTTCAGCTCCTCTTTTTCGGTGACGAATGCCATAATTGGCCTCCATCGTTTAACTCGTTCTGTGCAGATTCCGTGTCGGATTTTTTGGAAGACGTTGAATCCTCGCATCTGTGCAGGACTCGTACAGGTAATACCAAGAAATTATCTTATTTTTTTATATTTATTTACGGCATAGTTCTCATCCTGAGCGAAGGTCGCCACGGCGACCGAAGTAAAGAATCCAGAGAATGCAGGCTAGTAAATACGAGGCGGAGATTCTCTGGATTCTTCGTCGCGATGCTCCTCAGAATGACTTCTTCTGTATATTTCATATCTACGAAAATCATCGGGATTCTTCGACCCCATTCAAGCCGATTCTGGCTTGAGTGGGGGGCTTTTGATTCCCATGTCTCAAAGGCGAGACATGGGGCACCCGAATGGCACCCAAATGGTTGAACTGGCCGAATGGTTGCGTGTATCGAGTGCATCGAAGCCTACCCGGTACACTAAAGAGGTAGCCATGCGCCAAAAACTGTGCGCCGGGCAGGGAGTTTTTTCACTTCGATGGCATTGGCGCTGGACAAATTGAATCCGCAGCAACGCGCTGCGGTGGAGGCCGTCGATGGCCCGCTGTTGATTCTGGCAGGAGCTGGATCGGGCAAGACGCGCGTCATTACGCATCGCATTGCCTATTTGATTCAAGAGCGCGGCGTAGCGCCTGACTCGATTCTTGCCGTCACCTTTACCAACAAAGCCGCCGCCGAGATGGCCGAGCGCG
>JAJZMO010000202.1 GCA_021798235.1 Acidobacteriota bacterium
GCATTGTGTCAAAGGTGGCCTTGTCGATGGAGAGCTTTTCGATGGACAGGTTCTTGGCCTGCGCCGCATCCAACTTGCGCGGCAGCGGATCCTGCTTGGCAGCCAACTCGGCGATCAGCGAGGGAGAGATGGTGAGCAGATCGCAACCAGCCAGCTCTTGAATCTCGCCAATGTTGCGGAAGCTGGCCCCCATCACCTGCGTCTTGTAGCCAAACTTTTTGAAGTAGTTGTAAATCTTGGTCACGGATTGCACGCCGGGGTCATCCGCGCCCACATAGTCCTTGCCCGTGTCTTTCTTGTACCAGTCGAGGATGCGTCCGACGAAGGGCGAGATCAGCGTGACGCCCGCCTCAGCGCAGGCGATGGCCTGATGCAGGCCGAAGAGCAACGTCAGATTGCAGTGGATGCCTTCTTTTTCCAGCACCTCTGCGGCGCGAATGCCCTCCCACGTGGAGGCGATCTTAATCAGCACGCGCTCGCGCGAGATGCCCGCGCTGTCATATTGCGCGATGATCTCGTGCGCCTGCTGAATGGTGGCTGCGGTGTCATACGACAGCCGCGCGTCGACTTCGGTCGAGACACGACCGGGAACGATGGCCAGAATGCGCTTGCCGAATTCCACGGCCAAGTGCTTGAAGGCCAGCTTGACGACGGCATCATCGCTGGCGTTGCCGCCCAGCTTCTTTTTGGCCTCGAGCAACACTCCATCCAAAATGGACTGGTACTGCGGCATCTGCGTGGCCGCGGTAATCAGCGATGGGTTGGTGGTAGCGTCCTGCGGACGGACCTTTTCGATGGCTTGAATATCGCCGGTGTCGGCGACGATGACCGTCATTGCGCGAAGCTGTTCCAGTTGGGTCGTAGGCATACACCTCTCCTTGCCGGGTGCTGGTGGGTCTATCGGCCTCCAGCCCGGCTGCATGAGCGTTTTAGAATCCGGGGAATTGCGCCCGACCGCTCAACCCTCCATTGTAGTCCTGGAGTTCTTTTCACCGAGGCGCGGTTGCGGGGATGGAGACCCGCACCGCTGCTGAGCTGGCACTGGCGTTGCCATAAATATCCACGGCGCTGACGGAGTAGGCGTAGCTGTGGCCGGGCGCAACGGAAGCATCTTGGTAGATGGGGGTCACAATGTGTGTGCTGGCTGGAGCATGGGGAGCCGGTGCAATCTGTGTGGCGGGTGCGTTGCTGCCTAGATCGCTGCGAAAGACGCGATACTGCGCAAAATCCACTTCGCGGTTGGCGATCCACGAGAGCGCAACCGCTGGATGGCCGCCATTCATTGCGGCGGAGATCAACACGGCGGCCAAGCCCGTTGGCACGGCGGGCGGAAAGGTGTCGAGTGCCTGAATTGTCACGGCTGCGCTGGGGTCGCTGGAGATGTGCAGCGATACCACATGGGCGCTGGGTGCGGCTTGCAACACGCGCGCGGCTGTGTAGCGATAGGTCGCTCCCCATTGGATGCTGGCATCAAAGGCTGCTCCAGGATCGCGCAGCGTACCGGGCTGTGCAGGGTCCGCAAGCGGCAGAACGCGCAACGTCTGCACGGGCGCGGCGGGCGAAGAGGATTTCTTCTGCGCGTGCGGTGTGGGTGTCGGTCTCGCTGTCTGCGCTACCCCCGGTACGGGTGGAGGGGGAACAAGGAGCGTGCGTTGCAACTCCAAAACCGTGCCGGGCGGCATGGGTGTGGGCTGCCAACGCAACAGCACGCCCTGCGGTGCGGTTTGTGCGGTGAAGCTCATCACCTGCGGCGGTGCAACGCCGGCCCACGTGCGAGCGATATTCGATGGCGCGGCAAATTTTCCTTTGGCATTCAGTGCTTCCACCTGCACCAGCAGAGCGTGTGGCGGCCCTTGCGTGAACGGCGCGGGCAACGCGTAGTCCGAGTGCGCAGCTTTGCTCGGCGGCGTGGCTATGGTGGCAACGGGAGAGCAGGCGAAGCCGGTGCTTTGCACGCAGATGCGCATGGGCACAGGCGTGGTGAGCTTCAATCCATCGGTGGTCGCCTTGGGTGTCGTCCACGTTAGTTGCAAGTGGTTGCCGATACGCACGGCCTGCAAATCCTGCACGGGCTTGGGCAAATGCAACGAGGGCGGCTGCGGTGCGGCGGCCAGGCCGCAGCCCAACGTGAGCGATGCGGCCAGAGTGGCGACTGCGGCAGACAGGCCGCGCGCTGCGAGAGAGTTTGCACTTTGCGCCATGCGTTTTCAGCCTAGCAGAGGCGCGGCAGGCGCAGATCCATTTGGCGAGAGTATGCTGCGCAACGCGCTGTCCAGGGTTGCATGCTCAAAAAGAAATCCATCGTGGAGCAGGCGCGCAGGCAGCACGCGCGTGCTGGGCAGCAGCATGGCCTCGGCCATCTCCCCCAAGAGTGCGCGCAGCGCGAATGCGGGCGCAGGCACCAGCGCAGGGCGATGCAGTTGCTGCGCCAGCGTGCGCGTAAATTCGGCGTTGGTCACCGGCTGTGGCGCAACCAGATTCACCGGGCCGTCGAGATGCGCAGCCTCCAGCAGATGACGCACGGCGCGCACAACATCAACGAGCGCGATCCAACTCATCCACTGGCTGCCCTGGCCCAAACGTCCGCCCAGTCCCAGTCGAAAGAGTGGCAGCATCTTGGCCAGCGCGCCTTCTGCTTGGTCCAGCACAACGCCGAAGCGCAGCGGCACCACGCGAATACCGCACGCGCGGGCGCGGTCTGCGGCCTGTTCCCAGGCAACGCACAACTCCGGCAAAAATCCGGTTCCTGCGGCAGCGTCCTCCGTCAGCACGGCATCACCACAATCGCCGTAGAAGCCGATCGCCGAGGCGCACAGCAGCACAGCGGGCGGCGCGTGCAACTGAGCCAGCAGTGCGGATAAATTTTGGGTGGAGTCCACGCGGCTCTGCGCAAAGCGAAGTTTGCGCGCAGGCGTCCAGCGCCCTGCGGCCAGATTTTCTCCGCTCAGATGAATGACGGCGCGTGCGCCTTCCAATCTGGGCCAATCCTCCGGCTGCACGCACGGCGTGGCTGCGGGATTCCAAACGATGCTGCGCGCATTTGCCTGCGCGGCGCTGCGCACCAGTTGGATGCACGGTGTGCCAGCGGCGGCGAAGGCCTGACGCAACGCGGTTCCCAACAGGCCGCTGGCCCCGGTGAGGATGACCGGCGAGGATGCGTCTGTAGCCATAGCGATGCGTGCTTGCAGTTAGGATGCTGCCGAACGCGGCTGCGCGATGTCCTGCGAAAAATCCACGGCGACGGCGGCGTACAACATGCGCCCGCAGGAGTCGCAATCGACGAGTACGTTCTTTTGCAGCTCATTCCACTTTTGTGGGCGCACCACCATGCGGCAGGCCGAGCAGCGTTGCTCGACGGCCTCCGCAATCGCGGGACGGCGCGCAGCACTCATGCGATCGTACTTGGCCAGCATCTGCGGCTCCACGGTGGCGCGAATCGCATCGCGCTCGGCCAACAACTCTGCCCGCTGCGCGGTATCGCGGGCCGTTGCCTGTGCGGCGTTGATTTTTTCCTCTTCCAGACGCTCTTGCAAGCGCGCGCGTACGGGCTGGGCATTGCGTTGCTGCTCTTCCAGCGCTTCGATGCGCGCCATGCAGGCCAGCG
>JAJZMO010000080.1 GCA_021798235.1 Acidobacteriota bacterium
AGCGCAACGGCAAACCACTGACCCTGACCATGTCCGTGCATACAACGCAGTAGGCTTTCTCCGCGCCTGCAATACACGAACGCTTCCACGAACGGGGGCGATATGGGCTTCCCAAATCTATCCGCAAGCTTGCGCAATCCTGCGCCGCATGCGCACGATTCTGTCCGCATGCAGACGTGGAACCCCTGGGTCAGGCAGGCTCACGGCTGCGGTTTATGTTTCAATAGTCTTAGCCCATGAGTGCCGCATCCCCAGCCATTGCATCCTCAGTTGTCGCGCCGCCGTCCGCATTGCGCCGCCGTGCGCGCGCCATCACGCGCCGCGTGCGGGAGCTGACCTCGATCGGCCACGCATTGGTGTCCACTGGCCACCCTTATATGGCGCACATTGTGCCCATGCGCCGCTGCAATCTTTCCTGCACCTATTGCAATGAGTACGACGAGGTTTCCGATCCGGTGCCGCTGCCAGAGATGCTGCGCCGCATTGACCACCTGGCGCGGTTGGGGACCAGCGTGATTACAATTTCTGGCGGCGAGCCGCTGCTGCATCCTGATCTGGACGCGATCATTGCGCGCATACGCCACCATGGGCGCATCGCCGGCATGATTACCAACGGCTATCTGCTGATGCCAGATCGCATCCACCGGCTGAACCGCGCCGGCCTCGATCACTTGCAAATCTCCATCGACAACGTGCAGCCGGATGAGGTTTCCAAGAAGAGCCTAAAGGTGCTCGACAAAAAATTGCAGATGCTCGCGGAGCACGCGATTTTTCACGTCAACATTAACTCGGTGGTGGGTGGTGGCATTCAGCATCCAGAGGATGCGCTGACCATTGCACGCCGCGCGTTGGAGCTGGGGCTGACCTCAACCATCGGCATCATTCACGACGGCAGTGGCCAACTGAAGCCGATTGGCGACAAGGAATACTCGATCTTCAGTCAGGTGCGTGCATTGAGCAAGCGCAGCTACTCGCGCTTCAACCACTTTCAGCAGGCCATTGCCGAGGGCAGGCCCAACGATTGGCGCTGCCGCGCCGGTGCGCGCTACATCTACATTTGCGAGAACGGACTGGTGCATTATTGCTCACAGCAGCGCGGGCACCCCGGCGTGCCGCTGGCGGAGTACTCCAGCGCCGATGTGCGTCGCGAGTTTTTGACCAGCAAGACCTGTGCGCCGCATTGCACCATCTCCTGCGTGCATCAGGTGTCGTACATCGACCATTGGCGCGCGCCGCAGACTTCGCAGATTTCGCCGGGCATGCCGCAGGGCGGAGCGCAGGATCTGGTAAAGATTCGTCTCTCCTAAAGCGCAGCCGATCGCGTAGACTTTCGCGTAGGCACAATGCAAACTGCACCCCTCCATGACGATCCACAGCCGGAGCGCAATCCTCTGCTGCGCGCGTTGCTGACGCTGCCTGCGTTGTGGACGGGTACGCTGTTGGCGTTGTTCTCTGTGGCAGAGGGTCTGCGCAACGCCACGCATCGGTCTTTGGATTTGCAGTGGTCGCCGGAACGCCTGCTCGCGCGGCATATCGATCCGTGGGCGGTGTATCTGGCGGGCGACCGTGGCCATCACATTCTCTTAAATCAAGTTCCCAATTATCTGCACGAAGTTTACGCGTTGCTGTTGCCGCTGGGCTGGCTGTCGTTTGCGCAGGCAAGGATCATCTGGGCCTTGTGCAGTCTGGCGCTGCTGGTGCTCAGTTGCGCCTGCATCGCGCGTTTATATGAATTGCCACCACGGCAGACATGGCTGCTGATTGTTCTTTTCTTTCTGGGCACGCCCGCGCGTGTGGTGCTGGGCAACGGACAGTTGACCGCGCTGGTTCTGGCCACGCTAGCGCTTTGGGCTGTGACGGCATCGGCGCGTACGCGCGGCTTGCTGCTGGGCTTGGGTTACGCCAAGTACAGCATCGCGCCACCGCTGGCGTTTTTTTTGCTGCTGCGGCGCAGGTGGAGACTGCTGGCATATTCAGCACTGCCGCCGCTGACTGGGTTGGGATTTGTTTTCCTCTGGCTGCGCACCACGCCGCTGCGCGTGCTGCTGCTGGAGCCATTCCGCACGGCCTCCAACAATGTCTCCCCTGGCTTGGCGAACATCATGGCGGTTGCGGAGATTGCGCTGCGCCATCCTCCGCTCTTCCACGCGGTTCCCGACTCTTTTTATCTGGCACAGCGAAGCTTCTGGGTCGACCTGACGCCGTATCTGTGCGCGGTGGTATTGGCCGTGGCGCTGGCCACATATTTCTTTGTGCGCGATGCGCAGGCCGATGGCCGCGTGCTGCTGGCCTGTCTTGCTGCGGCCAGCCTGCTTTGCTTCAAGCACCAAGTCTATGATTTTCTGCTGCTGGCTTTTGCTTTGGCGGTGGCCCTGCGCTCCCCATGCAGCCGCCCGCGAAATTTTCTGTTGCTGGGCATTGGCTACTTCTGGTTTGCGGAACGGCTGATGCACATTCGCCGCTGGGAGTTTTGGCCAGTGGTGGTGCTGTCCAGCTTCGTGCTGCTTTTGGGCATGATCGCTGCTGCGTGGCGGCTGCGCACGTCCATCGACTGGCGGCAGCGCTGGGAGTTATAGGAAATCCCACAGAACCAGAACAAGCCAACCGCAGATTCCTCGACTGCGGCTGCTGCGCAGCCTCCGCTCGGAATGACAGAATGGCCTTTCCCCACTCAAGCCCAAAATCGGCTTGAATGGGGCACCCAAATTTTGTTCAACCTCGATCGGCAATCGCGTTCAATACTTCGGCACAGAGGGGTCAACCGTTTCCGACCAAGCCTGAATGCCACCGGCAAGATTGTGCAAACGTGCGAAGCCGGCCTGCGCCAAAAACTCCGCAGCCTTTTGGCTGCGTCCGCCCATCTTGCAATGCACAACAATCTCTTGAGCGCGGTCGAGTTCTCCTAGTCGCTGCGGTAGATCGTTGAGCGGAATCAGCGTACCGCCGATGTGTGCGCGCGCGTATTCATGCGGTTCGCGCACGTCGAGCACGCAGAGAGTTTCGCCAGCGTCGAGGCGGCGCTTCAGCTCCGCAGGTGTGATTTGTGGGATTCCGTTGACCATATTTCTATTGTCAGCGACCGCAGATATTTTTGCCAGCGCAGGCGCGTCTCCGCAGCCGGGGCAGTGGGGATTGCGGGGCAAAGCAATCTCGCGGAAGCGCATGGCCAGTGCGTCGAAGAGCAGCAGGCGTCCGATGAGTGGCTCGCCGCAGCCGAGGATCAGCTTCAGCGTCTCGGTGGCCTGCAACAGGCCGAGCACGCCGGGCAGCACGCCGAGCACGCCCGCCTCGGCGCAGGAGCGCATCGACTCCGGTGGAGGCAGCGCAGGGTGCAGGCAGCGATAGCACGGCCCGCGCATACCGTCGGCCCCGATGGCGGCGAAGACGCTGGCTTGACCTTCGAAACGATCCACGGCAGCGTAAACATGCGGCTTGTCCAGATGCACGCAAGCGTCGCTGATGGCGTAGCGCGCGGTAAAGTTGTCCGTGCCGTCGAGGATGATCTCAAAGCCAGAAAAGATCTCCTGCGCGTTGGCGCTGGTCAATCGCTTTGTGAAGGAAACAACGTGGCACGCAGGATTCAAAGCAT
>JAJZMO010000250.1 GCA_021798235.1 Acidobacteriota bacterium
AACCCAAAACAAATCAACGCTTTTGCTGCTCTTTGTTCGAGGGATACTTTACATATAAAATCAGCTCTGCCGGAGTGACGCCGCGGTCTTCACTGCCGATGCCGATCACCTGCAGCACCTCGTTCAACTCAATGTAGTCTGGGTCGTAGGCCAAAGAAAAGAGCAGCACGCCTTGACCGGCGACCAGACCCTCCTCACAAGCCACGTAGTGCCGCGCCGCGCCGAGCACGCGCTTCTCGCGCATGGAGCGCTGGCGGTTGGCCGAGCCGATCAGGCACCGCTCCGCCCAGGCGACGGTTTCCGCATCGGGAATGCCCGCCTGGCAGCGCACGGCAAGAATCAGGCGGCGCGTCGCCCACTCAGGCTCAAAGGTCAGCGAGAAGATGCCGTCAGCAAAGCTGAAGGGGATGCCCACGTAATTTTCAGGAATGCCTTCGCGCAAAATGGCGTTGATGTACTGATCGACTGCGGCGAAGCTTTCCAGCAAATGCTTGTGGTCATAGGGTGGAAAGACGGGCGGGATCATCGACGCGCCTAGGCCGGCAACGTGACCGGCCAGCGCGCAATACTCCACGAAGAGCACGTAGGGATTGGTGCGTCCGGTGGCCAGCAACGCTTCAAATGCGGGCAGACCTGCGGTCAGGCTGCGGATGCGCATCAACTGCTGCGCCTCCATCTGCCTGCGTCCGCTGGCGGTGAGCGTGCGAATCTGTTCGTTCAAATAAATGGCGCGCTCTCTCATGCGGCGCACGGTGGTGGCGCAGAGGCGCGTCAATGGCGAGTCCAACGCCACTTCGCCGGTGGGAGGAACATAATCGTCCTGCGCCCAGACCTCGCGGCGGTAGACCACCCGCGCCAAGGGAACACTGGCAAAGCGTGTGGCGACCGGCTCCGGCCCAGCGTGCAGACCCAAGCGCGGCAGCAGGCGCGGAATCACGCTGGTGTCGGTCTCGTCTGCATCGGCAGCGGGCAGCTCGCCGCTGGAAACATAGCGCGAAGCCTCCCCGCTGGCCTGCCCGCTTTGCAGCGCAGGCACGGTCAGGTAAACCGGCGTCTCCTGGCGCTTGGCCTCATCGGGCAATGTGCCTAGATCCAACTCCAACGGAGTGCCGGAACCCGCGTCGTAATGCACAGCCAATCCGTCGGGGAAAACCACTTCCACTTCCAGCACGCGGAAGATGCCGCGCAGCAGCTGCACCTCATCCACCTTGAGCGAGCGCAGGCCCCAGCTAAACGGCACAGCGGCCAGCGTGTGGTATTGCGTCAGGCTCTCTTGGCGCAGCGTGAGCTGCTCAAAGTGCTGCGGCTGCAGCAGCATGCCCTCATACCACTCGATCCGGTCTGGAACATCATGCAAATGGGGACGCACTCGGAACCCTCTCCCGTGGCTGGCGCCCTGCGGCGCGGTTACTTCGCTGGGCCAAGCTCAAAATCCTTGGCCGCAAATTGAATGACCAGCTTGCCTCCATGCGGCAGCAGCGCGCGATGGTCGCCCTTGGTCGCGTAGTTGGCAAAGAGCACCACGCCATCGGCAACAGCCGTGCCCCGCACCACGACGGAGCCAACCTTCTGGCCCGGCACCCACTGCCACGACACCCTTTGCAGCTTGCCGGGAGCCGTACGCTCCATATCCGTGCGCTTGGCAAACCAATCCTTGGCCGACATGCCCGTCAGCTGCTTCAGCAGCTTGGCGTCATGCACCATCACCACATCCACATCAATGGGCCAATTGTTGTTGGCCATGGGTGCCACCTGCACCATCATCGTGAGGCTGCCCTTCATGTGCAGCACCGAGCGCACCGAACGCAGTGCCCCACAGCCGGTCGGCACGCCACACAGCGCGCCCGCCAAAACCGTCGCGAGCAGGACGCGAATTCTGCGGGTGTACAACATAGATACGAAGATGCCGCAGCGTGAAGATTACCGTTGCCGGATTGTTTTGTCAATTTTTTCTATGGCTTACACCGTGCAAGCTCCAGTACTCTCTCAATACCGCCTGCCTGTGCAAAATTCAGCCTTTCCGCAGCGCCGCTTTCGCGGATTCCCTACCGGGCGTAGGATGAGGGCAAACGGAAACCATCCCCCATGTTGGCCTCCATGTCGACGTCCTTGTTTGCCCAATTCGCATTTGCACTGCCCATTTTGCATGCGCTGTTGGCCATGGACTTGGCCCTGCTGGTGGTCACTGTGGCCGTCGCGTTGCGCCTGCTGTCGCGCGTGCGCATCGTGCCCAAGACAGAAGAAGATTCCGACGAGGAATACGAGCCGTACACGCGCCCCAGCTTCACGCTGATTCCCTCGACACCTGCACAACCGCACGTGCAGGAGACAGAACCACCGCCCATGCCGTTGCCAGCAGCACCGCTCGAACCCATCCAGCCTCCACGAATGGAGTTCGCTTCCCCGGTACAGTTTATGGAAACGGAAACCTTGGACGGCATCGTGGCCGATCCCATCGACGGCGCTGCCTTCCTTGCAGGCGAGACGGTACTCGTCTGCCGCTGTGGCACGGGCTATCACCAAGAAACGGGAGTCTGGCTGCGCGAGCATCTCGCGGGCAAATGCGTGCACTGCGGTGCGGTCAACACCTTGCAGCCACGCACGATCGAACCGCGCACGTAAACCCGTTCAGAAATTTTCCTTCGTTCTATGGGGGCATACAATTCATCCCATTCCCGCGATAGGCTCCATCCCACCATTCCACTAGGAGTCATTCATTCGCTGCAAAATTCACGGGATACTGCAACAGATTCCTATTCGCTTGCCGAGGCGATGTCCTTCACCTCCAGCTTATCCAAACTGATCGTCGCATTCTCTCGCAGCAATAAAAACCAAATCACGGGCACCAATTTCATGCCACATGGCTACCAATACGACACTGCGGGCAACGTCACCAACGATGGCGTCAACACGTATCTCTATGATGCCGAGGGGCGGATGTGCGCGGCGCAGAGTAAGTCCATCTCCGGCGGCGTGGCGATGGTGGAGTATATTTACGATGCGGAGGGCCATCGCGTGGCTCAGGGAACCATTTCGCCGGTAGCTCCAGGGCAACTACTTTCCTGCAACCTGTCGACCAACGGCATACGCGCCGGGTGCCCCATTCAAGTCGCACTTGGCTTGAGTGGGCGTAGAGACGCCACGTTCGGCGATGAGCGCGCATGGACTGCATTCAGCGGGCCACAATTTAAGGGTAGCCTGCTGCCGAGACCCACAGCGCTCGATGGTCTTGGATCAAGTGCAACAGGAATTCCCGATAAGAATCTGAGCTTGCAGGATATTCTGGGGCAACCATGATATTCATGATTCCATTTGCAAAAAATATACGCAAGCAATTGTTCCTTATTGCCATCCTATGCTTTGCAACTCCGATATGGGCTGCAACGGTGGACGGTTTTGTGACCAAGGTGGATTCACCGACAGAATTTAATATCGGGACATTACATGTAGTGATGGATGGGAATACTGTTTGCGAGACAGAGACTCTGAAATCCAATGTTGAACTAGAAAATCCGGAATCTCATATTTTACTTGCTAATCATTATTTTGCATTACAGAACCATCCTATCC
>JAJZMO010000169.1 GCA_021798235.1 Acidobacteriota bacterium
GCATGCGCCATAAATATCCAGTCATCGTGGGCGATTGGGTGACGATTGGGCACAACGCCACCGTGCATGGCTGTGTAGTGGAGGATGCCTGCCTGATTGGCATGAATGCGGTGATCCTGAACAATGCGCGCATCGGCGAAGGCTCGATTCTTGCTGCCGGGGCTGTGATTCCCGAAAACACCGTGGTGCCGCCGCACACGCTCTGGGCCGGTGTGCCCGGCAAGGAGCGGCGCAAATTGAGCGAGGCCGACCGCGAGATGATTCTGCACTACGCGAAAAATTATTTGGACTATACGGCCATCTATCTGGCAGAGACGGCAGGGCGCGCAGCGGATTCACGCTAGGGAGTTCTTAGACCGGCCTATCGCCCTCGGTGCCCAGAATAACTTTTACATCCATGCGTTTCTGGCCGCGATAGATGGTCACCGTGACGGTTTGGCCCGAGCGCAGCCCATCCATGATGCCGGAAACATCTTGCGCGCTTTCCACGGTCTGGCCGTCAATGGCGACAATCAAGTCTCCACCGACATAAATCGGAGTGTTGCCGAGGTAGGCCTTTTGCGTGCCGCCGCGCAGACCGGCGCGATCGGCAGGGCCGCCGGGAACAACGCGCTCAATGAGCACACCGTACTCTGCGGGCAGTCCCATTTGGTCGGCAATGTCGGGGCCGATCGGCAGGGACTGAATTCCCATGGTGGGGCGCAGCACCTTGCCGTATACGGCAAAGTCATTGAGCACGGCTTTGGCGGTGTTGATGGGAATGGCAAAGCCGATGCCCGCGTTTTGATCCGCGCCGCCGCCGGTAGCGATCATGGAGTTGATGCCGATGACCTCACCGCGCGTGTTCAGCAGCGGCCCGCCGGAGTTGCCAGGATTGATGGCCGCATCGGTCTGAATGGCACCTTCAATAAGATTGCCCAGCGGGCCGCGTACGCTGCGGATGGAGCTGACGATGCCGCGCGTCATGGTGCCGCTGAGGCCAAAGGGATTGCCGATGGCGTAAACGATCTGGCCGACCTGCAAATTGCGCGAGTCCGACAGAACCGCAGGCTGCAGGTTGGGCGCGTCGATTTGCAGTAGCGCTAAGTCATGCGCGCGGTCGGTAAGCAGCACGCGGGCTTTGTATTGATGCTTGTCGAAGAGCGTCACCTCGACCTGCCGCGCGTTGGAGACGACATGCAGATTGGTCAGGATGTGCCCTTGTTTGTCGAGGATGAAGCCGGAACCCTGGCCTTGCTGTGGCACCGGGCCATAGAAAAAATCAAAGGTCACCGTGGTTGAGGTGATATTGACCACCGAAGGCAGCGCACGCTTGTAGACGGCGACGTTCTCCTGCTCCTCTGGCGTTAGCGCAGGCGCGGCTTCGGCCTGGGGCAAGGCAGCGTGGAGATTGTGTGCCAGCGCGGGGTCGCCGCTGGACGGGGAGGGATGCAGATAGGCGGCCAGCTTGCCGGTCACCGGGGTCCGTGTGGTGACGTAGTAAAAGCCGCCGAGAATGGCGAGGGTCAAAATGAAAAGACGAAGCTTCATGCGGGTTTCGCTTCCTGCTCCCCGATTGTAAAACGCGCGTGGTTTCCTGGCTATGCTTGGGGGTGTTCCTGCGGGCAGGCCGACGCAATTGTTGCACAGCAGGACGCTCGGCAAGGTGGAAATTGTTCGCGAAGCAGGAACGGGAAAGGATCGGTGCGGCTTACTTCGTTTTGCGCAGCTTCCAGGCCTGCACAATATGGCGCACGGCGGATTCGGTCTGCTGGAGTGGGCCGGAGTTGTCGACGATGTGATTGCTGAGCGGAATTTTTTCTGTGTCGGGAATCTGCGCGGCGATGCGAAGCTTGGCGTCAGCTTCCAGTGCGGCGATGGACTCCGCATCGCGCTCGCCATCCAGCTTGCGCTCCTTGCGCACGCGCTCCACGTAGCGCGCGATGCGAACCGGCTCCGGCGCAGTGACCAGCACGATTTGATCGAAGCGCAGGGGCAGGCCGGGCACGGTGCCCATGCGATCGGCCTCAAAGATCAATGCAGATTCAACGAGGACGATGGCATTTTTGTCGCGCGCAAAGATGCGCTGCATCTTGCGCTCCTGTTCGGCAACCACGGCGGGATGCACAATGCGGCTGAGGTCCAGAATGCGTCCGCTGGAAAAGGCATAGCGCGCCAACGCGGCGCGATCCAGTTGACCGTCGGGCAGCGTAAGCGCGGGCGCGTCGGGCAGCGCGGAGAAATGTTCGACGATGGCTTTATAGACGGGTTTGCCGGGCTGCATCAGCGCGCGGCCAATTTCATCGGAACCGAGAATGTGTGCGCCGTGCGCGGCAAAAAGTGTGGCGACGGTGCTTTTGCCGCTGCCCAGTCCGCCGGTGAGTCCCACGCGCAGCATGGTTGTTTAGCTCACAAGGCCGCGACGCAGTTTGGCCGCGCGCACGGTGTTGGCCATCAGCATGGCGATGGTGAGTTTGCCCACGCCGCCGGGCACGGGCGTGTAGGCTCCGGCCAGTTCGAATGCCTTGGGGTGTACGTCGCCAACGATGACGGAGCCTTTGTCGGCAAAGGCGGCTTCGCGCTTGGCGTTGCCTGCAAAGAAACGGTCGAACTCGCTGCGCTCGGTGATGCGATTGATGCCGACGTCAATGATGGTTGCGCCGGGACGCACCATCTCCGGCGTGACAAAGCCGGGCCGACCGATGGCTGCGACCAGGATCTCTGCCTCGCGCGTGTGCCGGGCCAGGTCGTGCGTCTTGCTGTGACAAATCGTGACGGTGGCGTTTTCATGCAGCAGCAGCATGGCCGCGGGCTTGCCCACGATGTCACTGCGCCCGACAACCACGGCATTTTTCCCAGCGATGGGCAGATGGCTGCGCTTCAAAATTTCAATGACGCCGGCTGGCGTGCATGGTGCCAGCGCCGGTTGGCCGGACTGTAAACGTCCAGCGTTGATGGGGTGAAATCCATCGACATCTTTTTCTGGGAGCACGGCTTCCAATAGGCGTTTGGTATCGACATGCGCTGGCAGCGGAAGCTGAATCAGGATGCCATCGATGTCTGGGCGTGCATTCAGTTGCGCGATCAGCGCCAGCATCTCCTCTGTGGTCACGGTGGCGGGCGGCGTAATCAATTCGCTGAAGATGCCCAGTTGCTCGCAGGTCTGTACTTTGCTGCGCACATAAATCTGCGAGGCGGGCACGCTGCCCACCAGCACGGCGGCCAATCCCGGACGGATGCCCTGCGCGGCTAAGCGCTGCACCTCCGCAGCTACTTCAGCTTGAATCTCCGCAGCGATGCGCGTGCCGTCCAGAATTTTTGGAGATGGGGATTCTGCCATGCAAACTCCTGAAGGTACAGAATACGCTGGTACAAATTCAGGATACAGTTCGAAGGTGGGAGCTGGGAATGGAGCGGATGGAGGCATCCGCGCCAGCGCACGGAGACGCCAGCGCTTCGGCAAAGGTGCTTTGGGCAGAATTTTCAGCAGGCGGCCTGTAAGCCGAATTCTGTCGAGGACGGTCATTCCTCTAGGCGGCGCATTGCTGCGCGCGCTCCTCAGCGACCTACCCGCGGGTTTGGCGCGCCG
>JAJZMO010000372.1 GCA_021798235.1 Acidobacteriota bacterium
CAGGGCTACACCGAAGACGAGAAGGTACACATTGCCTATCGCTATCTGGTGCCACGGCAGATCAAGGAAAATGGCCTGACCGCGGAGCAGATCGAATTTCCCGAGGCCAGCGTGCGGTATGTGGTGCGCCACTACACGCGCGAGGCCGGCGTGCGCAAGCTGGAGCAGCAGATTGGAACCATCTGCCGCAAGCAGGCGCGGCGCATTGCCGAGGGCAGCACAGACAAGCTGATCGTGTCGCCGGAGACGGTGCAGGAATTTCTGGGCGGCATCAAGGTACGCGTGGAAACGGAACTGGCCGAGCGCACGCAGCAGCCGGGCGTGGCCGTGGGCCTGGCCTGGACGCCGACGGGCGGCGACGTGCTCTTTGTCGAAGCCAATCGCATGAAGGGCAAGGGCAGCTTCACCATGACCGGACAGATTGGCCAGGTGATGCAAGAGTCCATGCAGGCCGCGTTGACCTGGGTGCGTTCCAATGCGCGCTCGCTGCATTTGAAGGAAGAGTTCTCCAGCGAACTCGACCTGCACATGCATGTGCCTGCCGGAGGCATTCCCAAGGATGGTCCCTCGGCTGGCGTGGCGCTGGTGACGGTGCTGGTTTCGTTGATGACGGATACGCCGGTGCGTCCGCTGACGGCCATGACGGGCGAGATCACGCTGAGCGGCCACGTGCTGCCGGTCGGCGGCATCAAGGAGAAGTTTCTCGCCGCCAAACGCGCCGGAGTCAAGGACGTGATTCTGCCGGAGGAGAACCGCCAGAACGTGGAGGAGGATTTGCTGCCGGAGCAGGTGGCCGGGGTGAACATCCACTACGTGAGCCGGATTGAAGAGGCGCTGGCCATTTCGCTGCCCGAGTCGCTGAATCCGCAGAAGCCGCTGATGATGGCCCGCGAAGGCGCAGAGCCTGGCCCGGAGAGCACGCAACTGCGCACGCAGGAAGCGCTTTCCGCCACGGGCGCGTAACGCCATGACATGACGGATGGGCAGGTGCAGCGTGTTCCTGTACGGGCACGGGGACACGCAACCCTGGCCCATCGCAGGTAAGCTAACAACATGCGGGTGCAGGTGTTGTTCTTCGGGCAGTTGAAGGAATGGCTGGGGCGCGAAGCGGAGACGCTGACGTTGCCGCAGCCAGCCAGCGTGCAACAGGTGCTGGAGCATTACGCGCAGGCCGCGCCGCAGGTGCGCGCTCTATTGCCCGCGCTGGCCGTGGCCGTCAATCAGGTCTTTGCTGCGGCTTCACATCCCCTAAGTGAAGGCGATGAAGTGGCGCTGCTGCCTCCGGTCAGCGGCGGCGCACCCGAGCCGATCGGGGCCAACTTGTTCGTGCGGTTGCAGCGGGAATCCATCGATGCAGCCGCTTTGCTGGCGCAATGCAAGCAGGGTGAGGATGGCGCTGTCGTGGTCTTTGACGGCATCGTGCGCAACAACACGCGTGGACGCAGCACGCAGTATCTGGTCTACGAAGCCTACGAAGAGATGGCCGTGGCGCAGATGCGCGCGCTGGCGCAGCAGGCCCAGGAGAAATTTTCTGTTCGAGAAGTGCGCATCGTTCACCGGCTGGGGCGGTTGGAGATTGGCGAGACCAGCGTGTGGATTGCCGTGGCCTCGGCACACCGCGCTGCCGCCTTTGACGCTTGCCGCTGGGTGATCGACACGCTGAAAAAAACTGTGCCGATCTGGAAGAAAGAGTATTTCGTCGACGGCGCTGTCTGGGCCGATGGTGAGCCGTTCCCAGCCGAAATTGCAGCCGCGTCTGCACAAAAGAGCTGAAACCAGCCCACGCATCGTGCGGGTGCTCCATCCTTCGCCTCCTTTGCAAAGGGTGGGGGATGCAATGCCATCCACAAAGTCTTTCGGCTGACTACGCTATACTGCGTTGTGGCCAATACAACCAACCGAAAAAAGCACAAATCGCCTCCGGACGAAACGGGGCAGGAGATGCTCTATCTGCGTTCGCTGAGTGAGCGGCGCGCACCGGTGTCCATCAAGCTGCGCGATGGCGAAGTTCTCTCCGGCTGGATTGAGTACTTTGACCAGAACATGCTGCGGCTGACGCGCGAGGGGCATCCGAATCTCTTCATCTACAAGGCGCAAATTCTTACAGTGACGGAGCAGACGGGCCGGGTGAGCGCGCTGGGCAGTCATACTGCGGAGCCGCACGCATGAGCGCTGCGGAAAAATCAGCCGAGAAGCCAGCGATGCACTATGCCGACGCGGCGGCAGCCATTGCGCGCGAGGCGGGAGCCTTGCTGCGCGAGCATTACCGACGCGGCGTGGCTACTGAGTACAAAGGCGAAGTGGATTTGGTCACCATCGCCGACCGCGAAAGCGAGCAACTGATCGTGCGCCGGTTGCAGGCGCAGTGGCCCCAGCACGGCATCTTTGGCGAAGAGGGAACACGCTCACAACTGGAATGCGAATACCGCTGGTACGTGGACCCGCTGGATGGCACAACAAATTTTGCGCATGGCTTTCCGGCCTTTTGCGTCTCGATGGGGCTGGAGCACAGGCCACCGGGCCTTGCTGCCGATGCCGATGGCGAGCTGGTCGCTGGCGTGATCTATGATCCGCTGCGCGATGAAATGTTTGTAGTCGAACAAGGCCAGGGCGCGTATCTGAATGGCAAGCGCATGCATGTTTCGGCCACGCGCAGGCTGGCGGAGTCATTGGTGGCCACCGGCTTTCCCAGCCAAAAGCGACATGGCAATCCGAACGTGCATTTTTATCATGAGTTCACGCTGCGTTCGCATGGTGTGCGCCGGGCCGGTTCGGCTGCGTTGGATTTGGCATACACCGCCTGCGGACGCCTCGACGCTTTTTGGGAATTCAATCTAAATCCCTGGGATACCGCTGCCGGCGTGCTGCTGGTGCGCGAAGCTGGCGGCACAGTCACCGGCATGGATGGCGGCGTTTTCCACCTGGACAGCCGCGAGTTGCTGGCGACCAACGTGTACGTGCAGGCAGAAATGAAGCGGCTATTCGCAGATATGTTCGCCGGAAAAAATCTGGAACCGATTCCGACTCCGGCAGAGTTTGCCGCGCAGCGGGCGGGCCAGAGCGCGCCCCGGCAGAAAAGTTGATTTGCGTCAGTGATGCGTGTTCTAGCGGCGCGCGCCACAGGTTTGTTACAATCATGCTGTTCCGAGACTCAGCGCAAGGAGAATAAGACCGCACCATGGCATACGTTATTGCAGAACCCTGTATCGGCACCAAAGACACGGCTTGCGTCGATGCTTGCCCCGTGGATTGCATCCATCCGAAAAAGGATGAGGCTGCCTTTGGCGGCTCGGACCAACTGTTCATCGATCCGGTGGAGTGCATTGATTGCGGCGCCTGCGTTCCGGTCTGCCCCGTCTCGGCCATCTTTGCCGCAGACGATCTGCCCGAGAAGTGGCAGAGCTTTGCGCAGAAGAACGCCGAGCACTACGGGCGGTAATCGCTTCGCCAGTTTCCAGGCACCACGCAGCGCGCGGCCATACGGCTGCGCGTTTGCTTTTTCCCGTAGAATTTTTTCATGATCCAGCATCAGGCAGAGGCGATCGTCTTACGCACCTGGCC
>JAJZMO010000086.1 GCA_021798235.1 Acidobacteriota bacterium
TGGCCATGGCCAGTACGCCCGCGCTGCCAAAGTGTAACTGCGGATTGATTTCATCCGCGAACAAATAGCCCGGCGTGCCACGGCCCATCCCTGTGGGATCGCCGCCTTGAACCATAAAGCCCGGAATCACGCGGTGGAAGGTGGTGCCATCATAGTACGGCTTGCCGTGCACGTGTTGGTGCGTGATGGGATCGGTATAGTCCTTGCTGCCCGTGGCCAGACCAATAAAGTTAGCCACCGCGACCGGAGCTTCTTTCGAATACAGCGCACAGACCATGCGCCCCATGCTGGTGTCAAAGACTACGGTCGGCCCTGCGGGCTGAATCTGTACTGGAGCATTCGACGCCGGAGCATCCGGTAGTGCCGGAGTGTTCGTGCTCGTTGGCGTGGTGGATTGTTGCGCCTGCACTCCGTACCCAGCGAAGCCAATGCAGAGAAGCAACGCAGCCTCAACCCAAATGTGGTGGTGAATTCGATTCGAACGCATGATATTAGATTGTACCGGGGGCCGCGGCCTTCTGCATGGCAAAATATCCGCACACTTCCCCCCGCTTGCAGACACGTTTCTTCCTATTGGAGAATGACACTATGCTGTATCGAACCCTGTTTGCCGCCACAGTAGTGCTGGCTTGTTCGCATCTACTGGGCGCACAAAGCGTCAATAAAGCCCACGATCATGCACACGCCGCAACCGCAACAACCTTGCCCGTCATCACCATTCATGCGCATCGCTTTGCCTTTGACCCGCCACAGATCACTTTGAAAAAAGGCAAACCCGTGGAGCTGGATCTCATCTCAGATGACGTGCATCACAGCTTGGTGGTGGGTGGCCTTAGCATCCACGCTGACATGTTGCCGGGCACCACGACGCACGTAAAGGTCACACCCTACGACACCGGCGATTTTACCGGCGACTGCGGCCACTTCTGCGGCATGGGGCACAACAAAATGCACTTGGTCATTCACGTAGTCAATCCATAGTTGATCCGAATGAGTCTATGCAGATGAGCAGCACGGCGCATTCCGTTCCTGAGACCGTGCAGCGCGCCGCGCAGGCGCACGGCTTTCATCTGGCAGGAATCACGCGCGTACCCGAGCCGGATTCTGCAGAAGACTTTGCAGAGTTGGCGCGCTTTCAAGACTGGGTTGCTGCAGGCCGCGCCGGTTCCATGGACTATCTGCGGCGCACGGATGAGGCAGGGAAGTATCTGCGCTCTTCCGCGCGCATTCCATTTCCCTGGGCGCGTTCGGTGGTGGTCTGCGCCGTCAGTTACAACAACGCGCAGCCCTACTCGGTGCATCCCGCGCCAGAAAATTCTGGCTGGATCGCGCGTTACGCCTGGAGCGGCCACACAGCTCCCGGTGCGCCTGATGCGCAAGACACACAACCGGAACCCGGGGCATCTGCCGCTGCCCAGCTGCAACCGACGGATTATCATTCCGTGATTCGCACACGCCTGGAGCAGTTTGCGGAGGATTTACAGTCCGCGCTTGGCCCCTTTACCGCGCGCTGTTTTGTGGATACCGGCCCACTGGTGGAGCGCATCTACGCCAAGTACGCTGGCTTGGGTTGGCAGGGCAAGAATACCTGTTTGATCCATCCGCAGCTCGGCTCGTGGTTTTTTCTTGGAGTGCTCATCACATCCTTGGAACTGCCCGAAGCCGCCCAGTCCACGCCATTGCCCGATCGTTGCGGAAGCTGCACGCGCTGCATTGACGCTTGTCCCACGCAGTGTTTGGAGCCGTATGCCATGGACGCCAGCCGCTGCATCGCGTATCTGACGATTGAAAAGCGGGGCGAGATCCCAGAGGATTTGCAGCCCGCCATTGGGCGCAACGTCTTCGGCTGCGATATTTGTCAGGAGGTTTGCCCGTGGAATCGCCGCGCACTGGTCACCGACTGGCCAGAACTCGCCGCGCGACCGGAGTTGGTGAACCCAGCGCTGGACTGGCTGGCCTCACTGACCGAAGGGGATTTCAAGCGGCTCTTTCGCGCCTCTCCCGTGGCCCGCACCAAACACGCAGGCTTGCAGCGCAATGTTGCCATCGCGCTGCGCAACCAGAAGGAAGAAATTGAGACAGCAGCTACGGGCAGCGATCCATCCGTTGCCGTCTGAACCGGAGTCTACTGGGCCGCTACGGCACTGTCTTTGTTCTGCCGCTGCACGTTCAACGCATTGAGCCCTTTTGGACCCTGCTGGCACTCAAATTCCACGGACTCGCCCTCATTCAGCGTGCGAAAGCCGTCGTGTTGAATGGCGGAGAAGTGTACAAACACATCCTCGCCAGAGTTGCGTTGAATAAATCCATATCCTTTTGCGCCATTAAACCATTTCACTACGCCTTGTTCTCGCACGCGTTTACCCTTTCGTGTGGATCCCTACGGAGTCCGTACTGCAAATTCCGTCATGGATGCAATTCCGCAATACTACAAATATGGCCTTCCCAAACACAGACCGATTCTGCTACTGAAAACCAGCCTATGGAATTTCGTGACCATTTATGACAGGAATTTTGGATAAATGCAAGAAAAATTTATAGGCTTTCGCAAATCTGCCCGAAAGCCGGGCGACAGGTATGCTGAAAGGAGCCGAGTCTATGTCGATCCTCTCCATCCTTCCCGATCCCCAGCCCAGCCACGGGCACACCGGCGTGCGGGTCCCCCAGACCATCGGGCAGCAGCTCCAATCCATGCTCTTCTACATGACCCGCACCGAGGTGCATACCTATGCCTTCAGTGTGGCCGCCAACGCCATCCTCTCGCTGTTCCCGTTTATTGACCTGTTGCTCACCATCACGGACCACGTCTTCCACTCCCTGAGCATGGAGCGTGTTATTGGGGATCTGCTGCGCAACTTGCTCCCCACCGGGCAGGACTTTGTCATCCGCAACATGATGCTGCTGGCCCATGCGCAGCGTAAAGTAGCTGTATTTTCCCTCATCATGCTGCTCATCTCCTCCTCTGGCGTCTTCCTTCCACTGGAGATTGCGCTCAACCATGTCTGGAATGTGCGCGAGAATCGGTCCTATCTGCGCAATCAGATCGTCTCGTTGGGATTGGCCTTTGCGGCAGGTCTGCTGGCGTTGATTTCCGTGGCCTTCTCTGCCGCGCAGCGCAGGCTGCTCGGTGTGCTCTTCTTTGGGCACACGCATAATTTTCTCTTTCGCTTTCTCACACAAAGCGTGCTGCAAATTCTGGCCAGCGCCTCCAGTATCGGCATCTTCTTCCTCATTTATTGGCTGCTGCCCAACCGCAAAACCTCCGCCATCTCCGTGCTGCCCAGCGCGGTCATTACCGGCTTGATCTGGGAGGGAGCCAAGCTGCTCTATATCGCCGCATTGCCGCACTTGGATCTGCCCTCGGTTTACGGCCCCTTCGCCACCTCGGTGGGCCTGATGATGTGGGCCTTCTTGTCGGGACTGATCCTGCTCGCCGGGGCCAATTACACGGCCATGCGCGTTTTGTCCCAGGTGCAGCCGGAAGTGGCGGCTGCCATCATCGCTGGCAATGCGGCTGGGGCTGCTCCA
>JAJZMO010000148.1 GCA_021798235.1 Acidobacteriota bacterium
GGTGGAACCATTGCGCTATGCCATTGGGGAGCGGGTGCGCCAACTGCGTGCGGCGATGAGCGCGGCAGAGTAGGCGCGGAAGCGAGCAGCCACCGTAGCTCCCTCCATGCCGTCCGCCGCTGGCGGAATCGGGCTGGGATGGCAAGGGTTGCGGCGCGCGCTTTTGGGATGAATCCGACAGTCGGAGGCGGCCATGCGCATCGGATTTTTTGGCGGCAGCTTTGATCCTCCCCATCGCGGGCACATTGCCTTTGCGGTGGAGGCGGCCAATGCCTTTGCGCTGGATCAGGTGCTGCTGGCTCCCGTGGGTGCGCAGCCGCTCAAAGAGCGCCAAGGCACGGCCTTTCTGCATCGCTACGCCATGACGGCGGTGGCTGCGCAAGGGGACGAACGGCTGCTGCCATCACTCCTCGATGCACCCATGCTGACGGCGCAAGGCCAAGAGCAGCCGAACTATACCGTGGACACATTGGAGCGACTGCGCGCGCTGCTGCACTTGACCGGCGAGCCAGTAGAACTGTTCACGCTGCTCGGTGCAGACAGCTTGTTGGGCCTGCGCCAATGGCGCGAGCCGGAGCGGATGCTGGCGCTCTGCGATTGGATCGTGGCCACGCGCCCCGGCTATGCGCTGGGCACGACGCGGGAGGAAGCCTTGACGGCACTCCAGGCCGCACTGCCAACCTCCGTGCGTGCGGAGGCCCATCCCAACGCGCATCTCCATGTTCACGGGGAAGACCGCAGCCACGCGTGCCTGCGCCTGCACCACGCCGGTGGCGGCTCCACGCATTTGTGGTTACTGCCTCACTTGCACGAGGATGTTTCCGCATCGGGGCTACGCGCCGCGCTCGCTGCCGGACAGTTGGATCCGGCGCTACTGCCCGAACCGGTCGCCGACTACATTCGCAAGACGGGACTCTACGCCGCCGCCGAATGGTCGGGCGTCGTTTGAGGGAAGGATTGTGGATCGGCAGTCGCTGTAGCCGTGGCGGGTAGCCAGCCTTGCAGCCGGTACCCGCGCAGAAATTTTTTAGGCAAATGCGAGGCAGACAGGATGATCCAACGTGTACTGTCTTCCCGTTTCCTCCAGCATTCCCGTCTCGGCCACGCAGCGAAGGATCACGATGTTCTGGGAGTCCTGATTGGCAACCAGCAGCCAAGCGCCATGGGGATCCATCGTGAAGAATCGCGGTGTTTTTCCACCACAGCTCACATGCTGGCGCAGCACGAGCGTTCCATCCTTTTCGTTGACGGTGTAAGTGGCGATGCTGTTGTGGCCCCGGTTGGAGGCATACACATACTTCCCATTGGGATGAACATAGACCGTGGCTGCGGTATTGGGCAGCGTGTAGCCTTCCGGCAGTGTGGATAGATTCTGCACCCGATGCAGCTGCCCGCTCTGCTCCTGCCAATGCAAAACGTCCAGACTGCTTCCCATTTCATTGGCGGAATAGGCCCAATGCCCATTGGGATGAAACTTCAGGTTGCGCGGTCCGGATCCGGGGATGGCGCTGTAATAGGGCACCGCATTCGCTTGCACCTGCGCGGTCTTGGGATCCAGATGATAGACATAAATGCGATCCAGACCGAGATCATTGACCAGCAGATAGCGCCCACTGGGCGACAGCGTTGTGCAGTGGGTATGGGGCGAGGTTTGCCGTTCTGGATTCACGCTATGCCCGTGGAAGCGGATCGTCTGTGCTGCTGCTTGCAGGTTTGCTTCCGTCTGCAGATGGAAGGTGGAAAAGCTGCCACTTCCATAGTTGGCTACAAACAGATTCTGCCCCAGCGAGTCCACGGCAAGGTTGCACGGTTCCGTCCCGCCCGAGGGCACGGTGTTGCGCTGCACCAACTTGCCTGGCTCTTCGCTCAGGGAAAATGCCGTAACCCTACCTGTATCCTTGCCGGGTTCCGGAGCCATTTCGTTGACGGCGTAGAGTGCTTTTCCATCGGGAGCTATCACCAGATAGCTGGGATTCTCCGTTGCGGCGGCCAAGCCCAGCGCGTGCAACTCTCCCTTAGCGGCGGACCAGCGGTAGGCATAGATCCCCTTGCTTCCGGATCCGGTGTACGTTCCAGCAAAAACAATATCTGCACGCATCGTTTTCCCCAAAGGCCAAATTCGCGCACGCGACAGCGCCAAGGATGTCACTGCGTACATCCACTGCCTGCGCGTAATCGTATACCCTGTCGTTTGCGCCATCGTATAGCTTCCAATCCGGGCGCAACCGCAAAACAACAGGGCAAGGCCTGTTGCTTTGTAGGCCTTGCCCTGTTGCAGGGAAACGAAACTACCTGCTGTCTATTGAAGACCTGTCCCGCATCCTCGGAATTTTGTTGTGTGGAATTTAGTAGCGTCCGCGTCCGCCACCGCCACGTTCTCTGCCGCCACCGCCGCCCGATCCGCTCTTGGGGCGGAAGCAGGCCTTGCAATAAACAGGGCGATCTCCGCGTGGAACGAAGGGTACTGTGGTCTGCTGACCGCAGCTGGCGCACTGCACGACACTCTCGGTGCGTCCGCCGCCAAAACCGCCGCCGCCACCGCTATTGCCGCCTGGCTTAGTCTGCGCGCGGCAGGTCTTGCAACGGCGTGGTTGTGAATATCCCCGCTCGGCGAAAAAGCTCTGTTCGCCCTCGGTAAAAGTAAAGTCCTGTCCGCAATCGGAACAGGTAATCTGCATATCCGCACTCATGAGGCTCCCGTGCCTTGGAAGAGCCGGCTCGGAGGCCCGCTTTCGTGGCAGGCCTTTAGTGTACCTTTGGAACGTCTTGTTGTCTCATCCCCAGAAAAAAAAATGTCAAGCCTCAGGGGAGCCGTATCGAAGCCGCCGCGCCGGTGTACTGGAGGATCGGATCGGTTGGCCCAGCCGTGGAGCCAGGGATTTCCTCGTCCACGCCCGCGCCCACGCCGTGGGTTGTGTCCACGAGCACCACATGAAACGCGCGCTGCGCCGCCATGCCCGGGTAGGAGCCTTGCCGCGCGCCGATGCTCAGCGTTTTCGTGGCATCGGTCCACGTCAGCGGGATGGTGGCGTGGGCACCCTGTTCGTAGGCATAGCCGTCGCCCTGGTCCTCATAGAGCGTGAAGTGGCCGTTTGCGCCGGGATAGATGCGTATCTCGAGGGGTGCAGCGGCCTGCTGGCCGGCATACTCCTGCACCGGGCCGAGCGGCAGAATTGAGCCGGCTTTGACAAAGAGCGGAATGCGGTCGAGCGGTGCGGCGGCCTCCATATGCTGCGCGCCAAGGAATTTCTTGCCGGTCCAGAAGTCATACCAAGCGGCGGCGGGCGGCAGATACAGCCAGCGGCTCTGTACTCCCGGCTGCGTCACCGGGCTCACCAGCAGATCGGGGCCGAACATATATTCGTCGCCGATATTCCAAGTCGCGCGGTCGGTGCGCCAGTCCATCACCAGCGGGCGCATCATCGTGCCGTCGTGTTGGGTCACCTGCCAGGCCTGCGCGTAAATGTAGGGCAGCAGCCGCGAACGCAGCTTGTCATAGCGAATCAATGTA
>JAJZMO010000102.1 GCA_021798235.1 Acidobacteriota bacterium
CAAGTGACAAATGCCCCTTGGTCGCCGCAGCCGTGACGAATGATACGCCAAGGTAGTCGTCGCGGTAGCCGGGATCCCCCGTCGGCTCCCGCATAGCGCAGCAGACCGACGCTCGTCGGGATAAGGGCACGCGAGTTCCACGGGGGCGAACGAGGCGGATTCGGCTGGGTGAGGGATGGACAATCTTATCAAGAGCATCAGCTACAGCACGCAATTCAGGAAGAGTTCAACCGGATTTGAATACGTGCGGCGGCGGCAATGTCCAGAGCCTCCGGCGGGATCAGGACATTGCGAATACTCTCCCAAAGGCGCTGTGCCATGGCTCGGATGGAGCCAAAGCTGCGTTTGACATCTTGGCACAGCAGGCTTGAGCGTTCGAGGAATTGCAGCATCAGGTGGGCGATCTGCAAGAGGATGTACCAGTTGTGCATTTGTCGTCGCTTGGTACTGTAGGCATGCTCGAGATTGAATCCGCCGTTCTTCTGGATGTTAAATCCTTCATTCTCAATTTTCCATCGGCAGCGTGCTCCCTTATTTCCCAATTCATCGACGGTATCTACACGAATGGGGAAGTTGGTAAGCCACGCAAAATGCCGTTCTTTCGGGTCCTTTCCGTAGTACTCCGTACATTGAAAAACGTTGAACCTGTGGTACCGTTTACGATCGTCGATGTGTTCCATGCCGTTGACCCAGGCAAATTCCTGGCGGGTGTGCTGGTCCACATGCACCACCTTGCAATTAGCCGCCATTAACGCCAGCAGAGACTGGTACTCGGTCCATAATGCCGGCATGGTGCCCGGTTTGAAGGTGATGAAGTATTTCCAGTGATTCTGTTCACATATCGTAAAAACGGAGCCATTGGCATACAGGGCATCCATACACACACACAAGCGGAGTTGGGGATATTGTCGCTTGATCTTTTCAGCCAGCCGTCTGAACGCCTTGAGTTCACAATCCTGTTTGGCGGCTTTGGGATCCATATTTTCTATAAATTCCGAAGCTATGGATATAGCCAGACCGTCGGGCGTCACGAGCTTGGCCTCCAGGACCTGGTGATAATAATGGGTCTGGCCCTTAACATTACGCTCCAGGCAGTGCTCACAGTGTCGTGTGCGGAAGTGCAACTGTCCCGTGGCATCCAGTACCAGCAGCAGGTGGCCGTGTAACCGCGCATAGTCCAATACTTTCATGCGAATCACCCGGTGAACCATGCGCTGCATGAGCTTTTCCAGAGACCCCGTGGGGACATGGCCTAAAAAGTGCTCGACTGTATCGCTGTGGGCGCGGCCTGTCATGGCTGATTGACTCAAACGGTTCAAATTGGCCAAGGCGGCGGGACTGTCGAGTTCAAAACGCAGTTTCCGCCGGGACCCCATCTTCAGGAGGAAAATCATACTGCCTGTCCAGAACAGGAACTGGCGGGGATAGATAATGCTATCCTGATCGCGGGTATCGACCAATTGTCCCAGCCATTGTCTCATCTCCGGCCAGAAATGAGCCATAGTTCTGGCCAGACCGGCACCCAGCGCTAATCCCTGCCGGCACGCCGCCTCTGGGCCGTCAGGTGGGTTTGGATCAGGGCCAACTGCAACGCGGTGATCTCGCTGGTGAGTTGTCTTAATCTTTTGTGTTCTCGTATCGATGCGGCAACCTCCTCCGTAAGGTCCTTGGGAACATAGACAGTCCGTGTCTTGCCATGCACTTTGAGTGTCACATGCGTTCCCCCCGCGGCATTGTGCCCCAATGACGCGGCAAGAGGGGGGCACCGCGGCACCAACTGCTTGACGCGGGCATCGCGCAGGCGACGGAGCAGGGTGGGGTGTTTGGGAATGCGCATAGCGACCTCCTCAATACTAAGTGTATATACTTATCATAAATCCGGCAAAAAGCAAGCGGTGCGAGAAAAAAAATATAAACAAATATCCCCCGCCCCCCTGTCGCCCTGTCATTTCGGCAGGCGGGCCGGGCTATTGGATCGGCCCTAAGGTGCGAAGAAAAAGTGATTCGTCACGGCTGCAGCGTTGTTGCTTTGGGACTCATGCCATAGCCGCAGGACTGTCGCGCGGTGGACCCGTAGCGTTCGGGCGAAGGCTTCAATGGATGAGAGAAGGCGCTGCTGGAGGACGGTGATCAGCAGTGCGGCCGCGGCTTGGCTCCGCTTGGAATCGGTGGCGAGGCGTTGGTCCCGCAGTTGGCGGTACTGTTCGAGTAATTCCGGCAGGCGAATTTCGGGGGAATTCGCCGGCAGGCCCTGGATGTCCACCTGCACAACCCGCCGCTTGGCAAAGCCGCCGACGGCTTCGCGGATGTCTTCTTTAAGGCGGCGGACCATAACGGCATCGAGATCGCTCTTGCGGACTTTAACGCCGCGGCAGAATCGCTGAGGGTCCAAAATTTCCAACAGCGCCGAAAAGCTGTTGGAATGGCCATTGTGCGGCGTGGCGGAGAGAAATAGCCGGTGCTCAAACCGTGGTGCCATGTCGCGCATGGCACGGGTGATTTTGGAGTCAATGGCGTAGCGGCGTCCGGAGGATGGCGCGGCGTGGTGGGCTTCATCAAGGATCAACAGGGACCCGGGCCGCAACTCGCCCAACCAATCGCGCAGCGGGGCGGCGTACGTTTCATCGATAAGCAGGCGGCTGGAGAGCAGGAAGCGGGAGTGAGTAGACCAGGGATTGACGGCAAAACCCCGATCCTGCCGAACCTTTGCCAGATACTGGCGATCGAGAATTTCAAAAATCAGGCCGAAGCGTGATTCCATTTCTTCCTTCCATTGCAGAAGCATGGAGGGCGGGCAGCAGACAACAATATCACGCACCTTTTTACGCAGTAGAAGTTCGCGGGCGATCAGGCCTGATTCGATTGTTTTGCCCAGGCCGACATCGTCTGCGATAAACAGGTTGACGCGCGGCAGCAGCAGGGCCTTTCGCAGAGGTTCAAGTTGGTACGGTTCAATACTGATTCCAGCGCGGAAAGGCGACTGGAATAAACGGGGATCGGTGGCGGTAACGCAATTCCAGCGCAGGGTGTAAAGGTATGCGGAAAAAATATCGGGTTGATCGAATCCCCGTTCACCGAGCCTGTCCCAGTGTTCAGCGCGAATGATTTTTCCGTCGAGTTCGTGTTGCCAAAGAACTTCGAGGCTTTGGCCCTGGGCGTCATCGTCCACGCATGAAAGTTTGCAGAGTGTTGCGCGCCCGGCGGCGACAGCCGGGCGGACATTTTCTACGAGG
Organism: Acidobacteriota bacterium; assembly: GCA_021798235.1. Next base: position 3,234 of record JAJZMO010000102.1, read on the forward strand.
TAGGTCCGCTGGCGGACTGAGACAATATCGCCGATTTCGGGAATGCTCAATGAATCAGGCACCGCTTTTCCCCATGGGTAACAAGATGGTGGCGGGTTATGGCCGCCGGATTCCACGCACTTTGGTCATACAACCGAACCTGTGGATATTAAAGCCCTTGTAGCGGCAGGGCAAGCGGCAGGCAGCAGCGGCTGCGCCAGGGCGCTACGCCCCAGGGCGTGGAGTTTTCTGGCGTGCTGAAATGCGGCGCCGTAACGCGTG
>JAJZMO010000231.1 GCA_021798235.1 Acidobacteriota bacterium
CTATCTTTGCCCAGTGTCTGCGACTGATTCGCGACGCAGGCTTTGCCCCGCAATGGGTGCATGCGGGCAATTCCTCCACCGTGCTTGCTGGGGATCGCTTGGCCGCTTTGGCAGGGTTGGCGACAGCGTGCGGCGCGCGCTTGTTGGTGCGTCCGGGCCTGGCTTTGTATGGCTACGCGCTCCCCTTTGTTGCTACGGATGGCACGCTCGGGCGTGTGCAGCAACGGCTGGGCCAAGCATCGCTGCAGCCCGTGCTTCGGTGGAAGACGCGTGTGGCGGGATTGCGCACTGTGCAATCGGGAACGGCCATTGGCTACGGAGCCAGTCATCGCGCCCCGCATACGATGCACTTGGCGCTGCTGCCGGTCGGCTATGCCGATGGATTGAGCCGCAGGCTCTCCAACCAAGGCAGGGTCGTGCTGCGAGGCCAACTCGCTCCCATCGTTGGGCGCATCTCCATGGACTTGACCGTCATCGATGTCAGCCACATTCCGCATGTCGCCATACACGACGAAGTGATGTTAATTGGTGAACAGCGAACAGAAAATGGAGCGAGCGCAACGGTGACGGCGGAGGACCATGCCGGCTGGGCACAGACGATACCGTATGAAATTCTTTGCTCAATTAATGTGCGCGTTCCCAGAGTGGCCGCTCCGTAGCCTGCGCCCATAACGACTGCACTGGGCGCAGGCCGCGCACAGCACTGCAAAAGAAAATCGCATCTGCTGAACAAAGATCGTGCAAGGTTACTACGCACTCGGTTGCATTGGGCTGGGAGCGGAGCAGTTGCTGCCGGAAAATTCCCGGCAAAACTCCGCAATCCAATGCAGGTGTGCGCCATTGCCCATCTTGAACCCAAAACAAATTGCTAATTGCACCCTCCGTACATTCGCCCCGCTCATTCAAAAAAAGAACTTCATCAAAATCTTCCGCTCTGGCCGCGGCCAGCTCCTGCTCGTAGAGCGTACGGTGCGTAGTCTTGTGCCGCAAAAATAGATCGTGGGAGTTCGTCGACTGCGCGGCGATGCGAATTCGCCCCGTCCATTCGGAATTTTCCAATACTGAACTGCGCAACGTTAGTTGTCCCTGGGCATCCATCACAACACGCACACGGTGGCGCTTTCCTTGGGGCAGGTGTTGGCAGTATGTGAGAATTTGCGCGGAGAGGGCATCTCGATCGCAAACAAAATCAAAATACTGTGCCGAGGACTCTATTCGGTCTAAGTGTAGAGGTAAGGCTGAAGCTGCTGTTCCGTCCCAAAGCAGTGTTTCGATCAAGGAAAACTTAGGTGCGTTCCGTGTTAAAAACGAAGACTTCAATAAACATTCCTGCCATTCGGACGCGGCAGAGGAGTCAGCCACAATCCCGCCCCCCACGCCCATGAGAGCCTGCACGCCGTGCAACTCCAGCGTGCGGATGGCGACGGAAAATTCCGACTTGCCGCCGGGTTGCACATGTCCGATGGCCCCCGTGTATACGCCGCGTGGAGAAGCTTCCAGTTCTTGGATGATCTGCATGGTACGAATCTTGGGCGCGCCCGTGATGGAACCACTCGGAAATAAACTGGAAAAGATCTCAGCCAGATTCAGATGAGGTCGCAGCATGCCACAAATCGTTGAGGTCATCTGCAATAGCGTTGCGTATCGCTCCACTTGAAATAAATTTTGCACCTGAACCGTGCCGGGAGCGCAGATGCGGCCCAAGTCATTGCGGAGCAAGTCCACAATCATGACATGTTCGCTGCAATTTTTCTCATCCTGCCGTAGATGTTTCGCTGCTAGTCGGTCTTCGTTGCCGTCGCGCCCGCGCCGGAGGGTTCCCTTCATTGGTCGTGTGGTAATTCTGTCGGAATCGATTCTAAAAAACAACTCTGGGGAAAAGGACAAAATATGCTGTAATCCGAGGTGAATCCATGCAGCATGCGAGACAGGCTGTTGGGCAAGCAGGGTGGTGTACGCCGCTGCAGCATCCATATTCGTTGCCATGGAAACGCGATCTGTGAAGTTTACTTGGTAGGTGTCGCCGCAACGAATGTACTCTTGAATGCAGTTGATTTTCTGGAAGTATTCTTCCTGGCTAATTTGTAGCTGGGTGTCTGCGGTAAAGGTAGAATGTATCTCGGAGGAAGTTTCCAATCCATCCAAGTCAGGGGGCAATCCGGATGTAGATCCTGTGGCGTGATCGAAAATGATTGGCTCCCGATATAAGCCAAACCATGCCCAAGGAAAGGATGGCTTGGGTATATCGGAGTTGAACCCTGGCTGAAATGCGTAGCCACATTCATAGCTCAAGTAGCCGGCAGCATAGAGTCCTTCCGCAACTGCGCAATCCAGTTCCTGAAGTAGTTTTGGAATGGAATCCAAAGTTTCCGCAAACAAAATGCGCACAGGGTTCCAATAGAGATAGCTATGCCGATTTTCCACGTCGAAGCGTGCCGTTTCCAGTAGAACGGAATCGGGGTGTTTGGACGCCCATGCGCGCCATGCTTGCGGCAGCGCAATCCATGACTCCATGCTGAAAACTCCCCGGAAAGAATTTGCCTTGGTGGCTGTGACTCTAGTTTATCGACACTGGAGCCTTAGCGCATACCGGGTATTTTCTTGGGAAAGAACATTGTTTCGACGCGGTAAGTATTTATCAAAAGCATCTCCAGCTGTGGATCGATGCGAAGTTGACGCAGGTTGTTCCCTTACTCCGGCACGCCGTCGTGGATATGAGTGCTCTTGTAATTTGCAGCTACTTACTGCTCAGTGATGTCGAAATCATTAAGAAACACGACGGGCGTGAAGTAAATGGATGCGGAGTCTGGATTCGTCGCCAGCACACCACCGGATGGGGTAGCAATGACAATCGGACGGGGCAAAGTATCCCCCTGGACGCGCATGCCCACCAGCATGTAGCCGTCGAGATCGTTGCCGCCAAAAGCGCTGATGACGTAGCCCTCATTCGCCAGCGCGGCGGCGGCAGCCTTGACGCCACTGTGCATGGTGACCGTCGTTTTGGTTTCGTACACGGTGGTGGTATCGCCCGTCCACCCGTAGGAAATCAGGTAAGCCATTTGGGATGTGTCATCGAAGGAGACGGCGGTGATGACGCGGCTTTCGGCACCGTCGGCAGCCGCCGTGGCCTGAATTTCGGCTTGCAGGTTGGTACCCATCGGAAGTGTTTCCAACCTGTAGTCGAAGCCGCCGGTCTGCGCTGTTTGCACCCACGACAGGGCATAGGTATCCAATGCAGTCTCAATGTCGAGGGAAGTTATCACAACATCGGGAGCAGTAACCGATTGCAAGTAGGAATCGATGCTGGGATAGCCATTGCCAATCCGGTTGCCACCCAGGTTGTAATTCATGTTCAGGCCTGTCATCGGCGGCGGCAGATTGGAGACATCCTCATCCCATCCGCAGCCGTTATTCAGGCTACACTCGCCCAGCATCAGGGGAGTGCCGATGGCGTTCGGATACGAGAGCTCAAGATTATCTCCCGCCGCTGCA